>NZ_JBFULC010000024.1:0-53969 GCF_056400525.1 Stenotrophomonas sp. P5_A9 | reverse complement strand
ACGCCGCCCCTGCCGCGCCCGCCGCTGGCGGCGAGCGTCCACAGCCGATCGCCGATCAGTCGCCGCCGCCAAGCTACCCGCCGGCCGCACTGCGTCGCGGTGATACCGGCACGGTGGTGGTGCGCGTGGAGGTGGATGCCACGGGCTATCCGTCCAATGTCACGGTGATCGAGCGCAGCGGTTCACGCGATCTTGATCGTGCCGCCTCCGATGCCGTGCGTCGCTGGCGCTTCACCCCGGCGCACAGCAATGGCCAGGCCGTGCCGGGAAGCATTGAAGTGCCGTTCGACTTCAAGCCGCAGTAATGCGCTGCAACCATCCTCGTTCGCGCGGCTGTCACGCGCGGCGATTTGGCAACGACTCATCAAGCTGAACCTCGTCGGGAATGCAGTCGCCGCGTTGACGTTGCGGTGACACATCCGCAACCGTTCACGGGCAAGACTGCGGCTGTCACAACGACACCAGGAGTCCGCCATGAGTGTTACCCATGCCCACGACATGCACGCCTCGCCGCAGCACCAGCGCGATGCGACCGATGAACCCGCCCGTCGCGGCACTTCGCCGTGGTTGTGGATGGCGTTGATCGTGGCGATGTTTGCCGCCGCGCTGGTCTGGCTGCGTTACGCCAACCCTGATGACACCAGCACTGCACCGGTCGGCGAGCGCATGCTGCCGGCGACGCAGACCCCGGTAGCCACGACTGCGCCGGCACCGGCTGCACGACAGGCCACCCCGGCCACTACCGCACAGCGCAAGGCCACGCCGGTGGCGCGCAACCGCGAGGCACGCCCGCTGGCCAGCAACACCAAGCCGACCTATCCGGCCTCCGCGCTGCGTAATGGCGTGCAGGGCAGCGTGGTGGCGAGCTTGAACGTGGACCCGCGCGGCCATGTCACCGATGCCAATATCGTGCAGCGCACCGGTTCGCGCGATCGCGATCTGGACCGTTCGGTGTTGAACACCGTGCGTCAGTGGCAGTTCGAGCCGGCCATGAGCAATGGTCGTGCCGTGGCCAGCGTGGTGCGCGTGCCGGTGGATTTCCGCACCGAGCGTTAAGCGGTTGCGTAGACGCGTAACGAAAAGGGAGGCCAATGGCCTCCCTTTTCGTTGGCAATTCGCATGCGGTGCAAAGCACCGGTAGTGCCGAGCCATGCTCGGCAGCCAGGCGACGCACGAAACGGAGCGGAGGAGCGGAAGAGCGGAAGAGCGGAAGAGCGGAAGAGCGGAAGAGCAGCCGAGCATGGCTCGGCTCTACCGTCTGGTTTTTTTTCGATCAGCCTTGGCGGAGACCGAATCCTGCCCCTGTGGCCAGGCCATCGAAATCCGGGAACGAGGTTGCCACGTTGGCGATGTCATTCACGCGCACCTCGCCATTGCTGAGCTGGCCGGCAATGGCAAACGCCATGGCGATGCGGTGGTCGCCATGGCTTTCAATGGTGCCGCTGCCGAGCACGGCACCGCCGTGGATGGTGGCGCCGTCGTCGGTTTCGTCCACCTGCACGCCCAGCGTGCGCAGGCCCGTGGCCATGGCCGCGAGGCGATCGGATTCCTTCACCCGCAGTTCGGCGGCACCGCGCACCACGGTGTTGCCGTGCGCAACGGCGGCAGCGACGAACAGCGCGGGGAACTCGTCGATCATGTCCGGCACGAGCGCTTCGGGAATCTCCGCGCCGTGCAGCGGGGCATATCGCACGACCAGATCGGCCACGGCTTCACCGCCCTGCTCGGCGTGGTTCTCTTCGCTGATATCCGCGCCCATCAGCCGCAACGCGGCCAGCAGGCCGGTGCGGCGCGGGTTGAGGCCGACCGCGCGCAGGCGCAGTGTCGAGCCGGGAATGATGCTGGCGGCCACCAGGAAGAACGCGGCGGACGAGAAATCGGCCGGCACCACGATGTCGGTGGCGCGCAGGCGTTGGCCGCCGCGCAGGCGGGCCTTGCCGGGCGAGAACTCGATATCCACGCCGAAGGCGCGCAGCATGCGCTCGCTGTAGTCGCGGGTKGGGTGCGGCTCGCTGACCGAGGTCTCGCCATCCGCGTACAGGCCGGCCAGCAGCACGGACGATTTGACCTGGGCACTGGCCACCGGCGAGGCGAATTCGATGCCCTTGAGCACCTGCCCGCCGTGCACGCGCAGCGGCGGCGTGCCATCGGCTTCCGTATCGATCTTCGCGCCCATCAGCGCCAATGGACCGGTGACGCGGCGCATCGGCCGGCGCGACAGTGACTCATCGCCCACCATCACGCTGTCGAACGGCTGGGCGGCCAGGAGGCCGGCGAGCAGGCGCATGCCGGTGCCGGCGTTGCCGCAGTCCAGCGGCGCCGACGGTGCCTTCAGCCCATCCACGCCGACGCCATGCACCACGCGCTGCGACGGCGACGGGGTGTCGATGCGCACGCCCATCTGCGAAAAGATGGCAGCGGTGGCGCGGGTGTCTTCGCCTTCCAGGAAGCCATCGATATGCGAGACGCCATCAGCCAACGCGGCGAACATCACCGAGCGGTGCGAGACGGACTTGTCGCCGGGAATGGTCAGGCTGCCCTGCAGGGGCTGGCCCTTGTGGGCGATCCAGTACGGAGAAGCAGTCATCGAAATTCCTAGGGGACGGGCCGCCACGGCGGCGATGCAACGGTGTGCGGAAGTGGCTTCGGCAGCCGCAGGGGCGCCGGGCCGGGCGTAGCGCGCATCGCGGCTACGCCCCGGGGATCAAGGAATGGCAACCGGATAAGAGCCAAGGATCTTGATCTGCGCCGAGTGCGCCTTGAGTTCGGCCAGCGCGGCCTGCATGGCGTCGTCCTCGACATGGCCGGCCAGGTCGATGAAGAAGCCGTATTCCCACTTGGCATTGTGCGAGGGCCGCGACTCGATGCGGTTCATGCTGATGCCGTGGCGGGCGAACGGGCTGAGCACGTCGAACAGCGCGCCGGGCTTGTCGTGGATGAACACCAGCACCGAGGTACGGTCGTGGCCGGAGCTGGGGAAGATGTTGCGGCCGACGACCAGGAAGCGCGTGGTGTTGTCCGCGTCATTCTGGATCGGCTTGGTCACCACCTTCTTCAGGCCGTACACGTGCCCGGCACTCTCGCCACCGATGGCGGCGGCGTCATCGGCATTGCGCGCGCGGCGGGCGCCTTCGGCGTTGCTGGAGACCGGGATCTTCTCGGCCTTGGGCAGGTTGGCGCGCAGCCACGAGGAGGTCTGCATGAACGACTGCGGGTGGCCGTAGACGCGCTCGACATCCTCCAGCCGGCCACTGCGCGACATCAGGTACTGCTGCACGCGCAGTTCCACTTCGCCGCAGATCTTCAGGTTGGAGGTGAGGAACATGTCCAGGGTGATCTGGATGGTGCCCTGCCCCGAGTTTTCCACCGGCACCACGCCGAAATCGGCGTTGCCCGCTTCTACTTCCTGGAACACTTCTTCGATGCTGGCCAGCGGCAAGCCCAGCGCCGAGCGCCCGAAATGCTTGAGCACGGCCTGCTGGCTGAAGGTGCCTTCCGGACCGAGGTAGCCGATCTTCAACGGCTCCTGCTGGGCCAGGCAGGCCGACATGATTTCGCGATACACATGGACCAGCACTTCATCACTGAGCGGGCCTTCGTTGCGGTCCACCACCATGCGCAGCACCTGCGCTTCGCGCTCGGGGCGGTAGTAGTCCACCGCGGCAGCGAGCTTGCCCTTGGCCTTGCCGACCTGGTGGGCGAAGTTGGCGCGCTCGGCGATCAGCGCCTGGATGCTGCGGTCGATGTGGTCGATCTTGGCGCGCACGTCCGACAGCACCGGCGCGGGCAACGCGGCCTCGGGCGTGGACGCGGGCTTGCCGTCAGGCGTGGCCTTGGCGGTGGCCTTGGTCTTGGTCGACGCCGGCGTGGGGGGCTTGGCCTTGGCGACGGGCTTGGCGGGTTGTTTGGCCATCAGGGATTCCAGGTGCAGTGGGGCGGCACGCGCCCCGGTCGAAACGAATGACTCAGCCGTGGCGTTGCTGGAACTCGGCCATGAAGGCGGCCAGCGCCTGCGCGCCCTCCACCGGCATGGCGTTGTACAGCGAGGCACGAATGCCACCGACGGCGGCGTGGCCCTTCAGCGCGAGCAGGCCGGCGGCCTTGGACTCGCTGACGAAGCGCGCGTTGAGGGTGTCATCGGGCAGGAAGAAGGGGATGTTCATGCGCGAGCGGGCGGCCGGCACCACGTCATTGCGGTAGAAGCCGCCGGAGCCGTCGATGGCGCCGTAGACCAGCGCGGCCTTGGCGGCGTTGCGGCGGGCGAACTCCTCCACGCCACCCTCAGCCAGCATCCACTGGAACACCAGCCCAGCCAGGTACCAGTTCCAGGTGGGTGGGGTGTTGAGCATCGAATCGCGGCCCACGTGCGAGCGGTAATCGAAGATGTCCGCGCGCGGCTGGCCGCTGCGCTCGAGCAGGTCCCGGCGCACGATCACCACCGACACGCCGACCGGGCCGAGGTTCTTCTGCGCGCCGGCGTAGATCAGCCCGTACTTGCTGACATCCAGCGGTTCGCTGGCAATGGACGAGCTGAAATCGGCGAACAGCGGCACCTGACCGACGTCCGGGGTATCGCGGAATTCGACACCGTGGATGGTCTCGTTGGCGGTGATGTGCACGTAGGCCGCATCGGCCGAGAGCTGCCAGATGTCGCGCGCGGGGATGTCGTGGAAGCCGTTGGCTTCGCTGCTGGCGGCGATGTGGACGTTGACGTAGGGCTTGACCTGCTTGATCGCGGTCTTGCCCCAGTGCCCGGTGAGCACGTAGTCCACCGTCTGGCCGGGCTGGGCGAAGTTGAGCGCGAGCAGGGCCTGCTGGGTGGTGGCGCCACCGGCCAGGAACAGCACGGCGTAGTCATCGGGGATGCCGATCAGACGGCGCAGATCGGCGTCGGCCTGGGCGGCGACAGCCATGAACTCCGGGCCGCGGTGGCTCATTTCGACAATGGAGGCGCCAGCGCCATTCCATTCCAACATCTCTTCCTGCGCCTTGCGCAGGACCGATTCCGGCAGGGTTGCAGGGCCGGCACTGAAGTTGAACGCGCGCGTCATGTCACACCTATGGGGCAAGACCCCTAGTATGCCGCAGCGCACCAGGCTTGCGGCCTTGCAGCACAAGGCAAATTTGGTTGCAAACGAATCTATCCGACCACCTTCCGGTAGTGCCGCCCGCTGGCCGGCAACCCATGACCCATCACCACAAGTAGTGCCGGCCGCTGGCCGGCAACCCATGACCCCATCACCACGCGAGTAGTGCCGGCCGCTGGCCGGCAACCTCATGACCCCACGAGGACACGCGCCGAGCCGCCCAACAGCCGCCCTACCGCAGACGCGTCAACGTGCCCCGAACCACAGCAGGCCGCTGATGACGGCCGCCAACAGCAGCGAACTGGCCAGCAGCCACGGCCAGCGGCTCACGCGTCGCGGCTTGACCGGCACGGCGGTCGGTGCCGGCAGGTCGAGCAGGTCATCCTCGTCTTCGCTGACGATGCGCACGCGGCTGTCGTGCGGCACTTCCAGCACGAAGCGGTGCTGGGTATCGAACACCAGCTGGTCGCCCGGCAGCAGCCAGCAATGCCGCACCGCCACGCCGTTGACCCGGGTTGATTCACCCGCCCCAAGGTCACGCAGCAGCACGCGGTCGCCGTGCAGTTCCAGCCGCGCATGCTGCTCGGCGAAGGCCGGATCGTCGACGACGATGTCCGCGTCGGCGCTGCGGCCGATCAGGCGCGGGCGGTCCAGGGTGAAGCTGCGGCCGTGGTGCTGGCCTCCGAGTCCGCGTAGCAGGCGCTGCTCTTCGCTGCCGGCGTCGCTGCGCACGGGGGCCTGGTTGGCCGCCTCGCATTCGCCCTGGATGAGCATCTCCACGCCATCGGCGTAGACCGCATCACCGGCCCGCAGCATCGCCATGCGCCGCACCGGGCGCCCGTTGACGTGGATGCCACGGATGCCATTGGCCACCTGCAGCCACAGGCCGCGGTCGTCCAGGCAGAACTGGGCCAGCAACAGGTTGCCGACCGCGTCGTTGCTGAGGCGGACACTGCCCGAGGCGTGGCGCACGATGCGTTGCACCCCGGGCCGCAGGGGCTGGTCGGGCTGTTGGCGATGGGTGAAGTGAACTAGCAGGTTCTGCACGCGGCGAAAGCCTAGCAGGTTGCATGTCATCGAAGAAGAAGTGTGACGCAGACCTTGGAGTTGCGCGCAAGGATGCGCACAATGCACGCCCTTCCCCGCAGCCGCCCGCCAGGAGCCTTCATGTCCAACATCGATATCCGCCACGCCCACACCCTGCCCGCCGATGGCGCGCGCCAGGCGATCGAAGAGGTGGCCGCCAAGCTGTCCGAGCGCTTCGGGCTGCAGAGCAGCTGGGTGGGTGACGTGCTGAATTTCAACGGTTCCGGCGTGGACGGTGCGATCGAACTGCATCCGGGCGCCGTGCGGGTCACCGCCAAACTGGGCTTCCTGCTGTCGGCGATGAAGGGCATGGTGGAGAGCGAGATCCAGCGCGTGCTTCAGGAAAAGCTGGGCTGAACCCCGTCCGCCGCGCTGCGCCGGCCATCACACCGCGCAAAGCCGGCGCTGATTAGCATCCGGGGTGTCCATCAACAGGATCGCCCCATGACCGCACACGACGACTTCGACGACCGCGATACGCGCAGCCCCGGCGACAAGCCCTCGCTGCAGGAACAGGCCGAACGCTTCTCGCGCAAGCTGACCGGTTCGGCCCAGCAGGTGTGGCTGGCCGGGCTCGGCGCCTTTGGCCGTGCCCAGGCCGAAGGCAGCCGCTTCTTCGACAATCTGGTGAAGGAAGGCGAGACCATCGAGGCCCGCAACCGCGAAGAAGCTGGCGACGCGCCGCGCTGGCGCGACAACGTGGAAGAACACCTGGGCGAAGCGCGCGAAAAGGCCGCCGGTACCTGGGACAAGGTGGAGAAGGCCTTCGACGACCGTGTCCAGGGCGTGCTGAAGCGCCTGCACATCCCCACGGCCGAAGACGTGGCCGCGCTCAATGCGCGGATCGATGCGCTGAACGCGCGGGTCAACCGGGCCGAGTCGCGCAACAACTCCCCCAATGCCGACCCGGCTCCGGGCAGCCACCAGTCTCCGGGCGGCGCCTGACTGCCGCCCCACCCCGACTCCACCGAATGTTGCAAAGCAGCACCGCTTTGTTGACAATCGGAATCGACCCGCCAATCGCTGTTGCGCCGTTTGTTCCCTCCCCTCACGGCTATGGATTGGCGGGTTTTTTGTGCCCGATAGCCTGACAAACTGAGACGCCTGTCACCGGGTACGCACGCGGTGCCGCTGGACCTGCATTGATGACGTTCCGCAGACGCCCGCCAGCGCATATAAACTGTCTACGCACCCCCGCGTTCAACCTCAGCGCCTCATGTTCTCCTGGATTCTCGCGTTACTGTTGGCCCTCATCGTCTGGACGCTCTGCGCCGCCTGGTTCTGGCTGGTGAAGCGACGCCGCAAGGAGACCCGGCTGGGCCTCAATGCCCTGGCAGGCATGCACTGGCGTGACTTTTCCGAGATCGTGCGGCGTGCCATGCGCGAGCAGCGCGGCCTGCAGGACGTGCCCGGCGAAGTGGACGACAGCCGCGAACCGCGCAGCGATTTCCTGATGCAGGACGCCCAGCAGCAGCGCTGGCTGCTGTCGTGCAAGCACGGACGCGCGTACCGGATCGGCACGGCGGCGGTGAATGAGCTGGGCGCCGCCGCGCGGTTGGCTGGCGCCCGCGGCGGCATCCTGATCACCGAGGGCATGGTCGAGCGCGATGGCCGCAGTGCCGCCGAGAAGCAGGGTGTGGAAGTGCTGGACGGGCACCTGCTGTGGCCACTGCTGCAGCCCTACCTGCCCGGCGATATGGAATCGCAGGTCAAGACCGCCGCGCGCCGTGAGGCGATCCGCCGCATTTCGATTGCCGCACTGGGCTCGCTGACGCTGGGGCTGCTGGTTGGCATGGGCTACCTGACCTCGCGCATGGATCACGCCACGGTGGCCGAGACCGAGGCGCCCGCCCGTGCCGCTGGGGCCACGCCTGCCGCATCTGTGGCGGCGCAACCCGCGCTTTCGCCGGCTACGCCGGACCCCGCGCCCGCCACCGCGATCGCCGCTGCACCTGCCGCCGGCACCCCGGGCATCCTCGGCGACGACGCCGATCCGGACCCGGCCACGCTGGCGCGCTACCAGAAGGAACTGGCCCGCACCCTGACCACCCAGCCGGGCGTGCTCAGCGCGTTCTGGTTGACCCGGCAGACCCTGGCGGTGAACCGCAACGACGAGATCGACACGATCTGGCCGCGGGTCTGCACCGAAGTGAAGCGCTACCCGTCACTGCGCACGGTGCGCATCCAGCTCAACCCGCGCGTGGGCGTGGACGAGCCGGTGCGCTGGCGCCAGTGCGCCACGCTGTGAACCAGCACGGGTAGATCGGCCACTCGGAACCGCGCGCATGGCGGTCCCCGCAACGGCAGCGACAGCCGCTAGCGCCCGCCGGGCGCGAAGCGCGCCACCAGGTCCCAGGCATCGCCGAGGAACATCTGCCTCACACAGGTGATCGGCTGCTCGCCGCGCCAGGTCAGCCGGTCGATGACCAGGCAGGCGGTCCCCGGCTTGACCTCCAGCAACGCGGCGGCCGCCTCGTCGGCGCCCCAGGCACTGATGCKGTGCTGGGCGCGCGTCCAGGACACGTTCTGCAGCAGCCAGCTGCCCGGCGCGGTGGTGTCGAAATCCACGTCCAGCACTTCCGGCACGCAGACCGGGCTGATCAGACGGTGTTCCAGCGCGAACGGGCGACCGTCGGCGCGGTGCAGGCAGCGGATCGCCAGCAGCTTTTCGCCACCGGACAGGGCCATCTCTTCTTCAGCCTGCGCACGCGGCCGGCGATAGGCCCGCTCCAGCAGCTGGTAGCCATAGACATGCCCGCGCGCGGCCACGGCCATGGCGATATCGGGGATTTCCAGCGCCACCTGCTCCAGATGCGGCGGCTGCCGGGCCACGAAGGAACCGGCACGGCGACGGCGCTCGATCATGCCGCTTTCGGCCAGCGCGGTCAGCACCTTGTTCACGGTCATCCGCGAGCAGCCGTACTGCTCCATCAGCTCGTGCTCGTAGGGGATGCGGAACCCCGGCTGCCACTGGCCGCTGAGGATGCGGCTTTCCAGTTCGGCGCGGATGCGCTGGTTGAGGGTTTCTGCTTTCTTGCCCGTCACTCGGGAGTCCTGGAAGGGTGCGACCGGCACTCAGCCGGCCGACAACAACGTACGCAATGCATCGGCGAAACGAGCGGCCACTGCGTCACGCTGCAGGTGACGGCCCTGCTGGACCAGCTGGCGACCTTGGCGCCACACCGAACGCACCGCACCATTACGTGCGGCGAACACCCAGCTGTCAAGCAAGGCATCGCCGTCACGGGCGATCAGCGCCGGATGCGACGGATCCAGCTCCACCACGTCGGCCGGCGCGCCCGCCTGCAGCCCGCTGGCCACGCCCAGCGCCTGGCCGGCGCCGTGCAGCGACTGTTCGAACAACCAGCGGCCGCTGGACTGGCCATCGCCCGGGGCCAGCACGTTGCGCCCGCGTAGCTGCAGGCGCTGCCCATATTCGAGCAGGCGCAGTTCCTCGGCCGCATCGATCAGCACGTTGGAGTCCGAGCCAACCCCGAACCGGCCGCCGGCCCGCGCGAAGGCCTGCATCGGGAACAGACCGTCGCCGAGGTTGGCCTCGGTGATCGGGCACAGGCCCACGACCGCGCGGCTGGCCAGGATACGGCGCACTTCATCGTCATCCACATGGGTGGCATGCACCAGGCACCAGCGCGCATCCACGGCGGCATGTTCATACAGCCAGCGCACCGGCCGCAGCCCGCTCCACGCCACGCAGGCATCAACCTCGCGGGTCTGCTCGGCGATGTGGATGTGCACCGGGCCGGTGGTCAGCGGCAGCAGCGCCGCCAGCTCATCGCCGGTGACCGCGCGCAGGCTGTGCGGAGCGATGCCGAGCACCGCGTCGTCCATGCCTTGGAGTGCGCGGGCGCAGCCCTGCAGCAGCTCGGCAAAGCCGTCCACGTCGTGGATGAGGCGGCGCTGGGCCGGATTGGGCGGCGCGCCACCGAAATCGGCGTGCGCATAGAACACCGGCAACAGGGTCAGGCCGATGCCACTGCCCTGCGCGGCCGCAGCAATGCGCTCGGCCATTTCGGCACGGTTGGCATACGCGCTGCCGTCGGCGGCGTGATGCAGGTAGTGGAACTCGCCGACCCGGGTGAACCCGGATTCGAGCATCTCCACGTAGGCCTGCTCGGCGATGGCCTGCACCGCGTCGGGCTGCAGGTGCGCCAGGAAGCGATACATCAGCTCGCGCCAGCTCCAGAAGCTGTCACCGCTGTTGCCGCCGATTTCGGTCAGCCCGGCCATGCCGCGCTGGAAGGCATGGCTGTGCAGGTTGCCCAGCCCCGGCAACGCAATGGCCAGCGCGGTATCACCGGGTTGCGCCGGCACCCCGGCGCTGACCTCGGCCAGCGTGCCGTTGGCGCAGACGATGCGCACATCGCGGGCCCAGCCCTGCGGCAACAGCGCGTGGGCGGCGTGGAAAACGAGCGGCGGCGTCAGAGCGGAGACGGGGGTGGCTGGCATCACTGGACATCCCGGAAGTGGCGCCTATATTGTATAGACATATAAGCCGATGTGGTTGCTGCCATGCACTGTGACACCCTCTGGTACAACGCCCACCTGATCACCGTCGATGGCCCGGACTTGGGGATTATCCAGGACGGTGTCATCGCGGCCACCGATGGGCGCATCGTGCATGTGGGTGCAGCCGGTTCAGAGGCACACCTGCAACCGGGCCAGCGCATCGACGCTGGCGGGCGCTGGATCAGCCCTGGCCTGATCGACTGCCACACCCACCTGGTCTACGCCGGCAACCGCGCCGGCGAATTCGAACAGCGCCTGCAGGGGGTGAGCTATGCCGATATTGCCCGTGCCGGCGGTGGCATCGTGTCCACGGTGCGCGCCACCCGCGCGGCCAGCGAATCCGACTTGCTGGCCGCCAGCCTGCCACGACTGGACGCGATGCTCGCCGAAGGCATCACCACGATCGAAATCAAATCCGGCTACGGCCTGAGCCTGGACGATGAGACCAAGCAGTTGCGCGTGGCCCGGGAGCTCGGCCAGCGGCGTGCGGTCGAGATCGTGCCGACCTTCCTCGGCGCGCACGCGATTCCGCCGGGGCGCGAGGCGCAGGAGTACATCGACGAGGTCTGCAACGTCATGATTCCGGCGGTGGCCGCGCAGGGCCTGGCTGAAGCGGTGGACGTGTTCTGCGAAAACATCGCCTTCAGCACCGCACAAGCCGAGCAGGTCTTCGCGGCCGCGCAACAGCATGGACTGGCAATCAAGATCCACGCCGAGCAACTCAGCAACCAGCACGGCGCCGCCCTGGCTGCACGTCATGGGGCGCTGTCGGCCGACCATATCGAACACCTGGATGCCGACGGCATCGCCGCGATGGCCGCCGCCGGTACCGTGGCGGTACTGCTGCCAGGCGCGTTCTATTTCACCCGCGATACCACCCTGCCCCCGATTGCCGCACTGCGCGCCGCCGGGGTGCCGCTGGCGCTGGCCACCGATTCCAACCCGGGCACCTCGCCGCTGACCAGCCCGCTGCTGGCCATGAACATGGCCGCCACGCTGTTCCGCATGACCGTGGACGAGTGTATCGCCGGCTTCACCCGTGAAGCGGCGCGCGCACTGGGCCGCCATGAGCGCATCGGCCGGTTGGCGGTTGGCCTGGACTGCAATCTGGCCCTGTGGGACATCGAGGCACCTGCCGACCTGGTGTACCGCATGGGCTTCAACCCGCTGCACGCGCGCGTGATGCGCGGCGTATCCGTCTGACCCTTGTGATGTCTGGAGATTCCATGAGTACTACCCTGACCCTGCAGCCCGGCGCGGTGACGCTGGCGCATTGGCGCGCGATCTTCGACGGCGCGCGCGTGCGCCTGGACCCGTCTTCGGCTGCGGCGGTGCTGCGCAGCGCGCAGACCGTGGCCGATATCGTGGCCAAGGGCGACCCGGTCTATGGCATCAATACCGGATTCGGCAAGCTGGCCAGCGTGCGCATCGAGCGCGATGACCTGGAAACCCTGCAGCGCAATATCGTGCTCTCCCACGCCGCCGGCGTCGGTGAGCCAATGCCCACACCGGTGGTGCGGCTGATGATGGCGTTGAAGCTGACCAGCCTGGCCCAGGGAGCTTCCGGCATCCGCCCGCAGACGCTGGCACTGCTGGAAGCGTTCCTGCAGCACGGCATCGTGCCAGTGATCCCCTGCCAGGGCTCGGTCGGCGCCTCGGGCGACCTGGCGCCGCTGTCGCACCTGGCCAGCGTGATGATCGGCGTGGGCGAAGCGTTCTTGAACGGTGAGCGCCTTCCCGCCGCCGAAGCGCTGGCGCGCATCGGGCTGACCCCGCTGGTGCTGGGCGCCAAGGAAGGTCTGGCGCTGCTCAACGGCACCCAGTATTCCACCGCCTACGCACTGGCTGGGCTGTTTGCGATCACCACCGTGTTCCATGCCGCGCTGGTCACCGGCGCGCTGTCGGTCGAAGCGGCCAAGGGCTCGGACACCCCCTTTGATCCGCGCATCCACCAGATCCGCGGGCAGCGTGGACAGATCGCCACCGCCGCAACGCTGCGCACGCTGATGCAGGGTTCGGCCATCCGCGAATCGCACCGCGACAACGACGTGCGCGTGCAGGACCCGTACTGCCTGCGCTGTCAGCCGCAGGTGATGGGCGCGGCGTTCGACGTGATGCGCCAGGCCGCCACCACGCTGGCGATCGAAGCCAACGGCGTGTCCGACAACCCGCTGGTGTTCACCGACACCAACGAGGCACTGAGCGGTGGCAACTTCCACGCCGAGCCGGTGGCCTTCGCCGCGGACATGCTGGCGATGGCGATCTGCGAGATCGGCTCGATCAGCGAGCGCCGCACCGCGATGCTGGTCGACCCGGCACTGTCGGGCCTGCCCGCCTTCCTCACCCCGAAGCCAGGCTTGAACTCGGGCTTCATGATTCCGCAGGTGACCGCCGCCGCGCTGGTCTCGGAGAACAAGCAGCGCGCCTACCCGGCCAGCGTTGATTCGATCCCGACCTCGGCCAACCAGGAAGACCATGTATCGATGGCCGCACATGGCGCGCGTCGGCTGCTGGCGATGGCCGAGAACGCGGCCAACGTGGTCGGCATCGAACTGCTGGCTGCCGCGCAGGGCTGTGATTTCCACGCCCCGCTGCGTTCCAGCGACGCGCTGGAAACCGTGCGTGCGCGCCTGCGCGCGCAGGTGCCGACGCTGCAGGACGATCGCTATTTCCATCCGGACATGGTGGCCGCCACCACGCTGGTCCGCAGCGGCGCGGTGGCCGAAGGCCTGACGCACCTGCTGCCGCAGGTGGAGCCGCTGGCATGACCCTGCACCCGGAATGGTTGCAGGTGCACGAAGGCGAGGCGCCATTGATCGTCAGCTTTCCGCACACCGGCAGCGAGCTGCCGCACGACCTGATCGACCGTTACCACTCGCCGTGGCTGGCCCGGCGCGATACCGACTGGTGGGTGCACGATCTGTACGACTTCGCGCGCGGCATGGGCGCCACCACGGTGCGCTCGGCGATTTCGCGTTCGGTGATCGACCTCAACCGCGATCCCAGCGGCGTGTCGCTGTATCCCGGGCAGAACACCACCGGGCTGTGCCCGCTGACCACCTTCGACAACCAGCCGCTGTACCACGCGGGCATGGAACCGGACGAGGCGGAAATCGCGCGCCGTCGCGACACGTATTTTGCGCCCTACCACGATGTCCTGGCCGCGCAGATCGCGCGGCTGCGCCAGCGCCACGGCACCGTGGTGGTGTATGACGCACACTCGATCCGCTCACACATCCCGCACCTGTTCGACGGCGAACTGCCGCAGTTCAACCTGGGTACCGCCGGTCCGTCCGGTACCGTGGACACCTCCTGCGACAACACGCTCAGCGACGTGGTGGAGAACCTGTGCCGGATCAGTGGCCTGCCCCACGTGCGCAACGGGCGCTTCAAGGGTGGCTGGATCACCCGTCACTACAGCGGCATCCCCGCTGGCGTTCACAGCCTGCAGATGGAGCTGGCCTGCCGTGGCTACATGCACGAGCCGGCCCCGGACCAGGTGGACGAACACAGCTGGCCCACCCCGCTCGACCCCGACCACGCCGCACCGCTGCGCCACACCCTGGCGCAGGTGCTCAACGCCTGCCTTGCATTCGCTACGAACCGGAGCGCCGCATGACCCGCAACGACCCGACCCGCACCATCATCGCGCCCACCGGCACCACCCTCACCGCCAAGAGCTGGCTGACCGAAGCGCCGCTGCGCATGCTGATGAACAACCTGCACCCGGACGTGGCCGAACGCCCGCAGGAACTGGTGGTGTACGGCGGCATCGGCCGCGCCGCGCGCGACTGGGAGAGCTTCGATGCCATCGTGGAAACGCTCACGCGCCTGGACGACGACCAGACCCTGCTGGTGCAGTCGGGCAAACCGGTGGGCGTGTTCCGCACCCACGTGGATGCGCCGCGTGTGCTGATCGCCAATTCCAACCTGGTGCCGCGCTGGGCCAACTGGGACCACTTCAACGAGCTCGATAAAAAGGGTCTGGCGATGTATGGCCAGATGACCGCCGGCAGCTGGATCTACATCGGTGCGCAGGGCATCGTGCAGGGTACCTACGAGACCTTCGTGGAGATGGGCCGCCAGCATTACAACGGCAGCCTGGCCGGCAAGTGGCTGTTCACCGGTGGGCTGGGCGGCATGGGCGGCGCGCAGCCGCTGGCTGCGGTGATGGCCGGTGCCTCGTGTCTTGCGGTGGAATGCCGCAAAAGCAGCATCGAAATGCGCCTGCGGACCGGCTACCTGGACACCTGGACCGACGACCTGGATGAGGCGCTGCGCCTGATCGAGGAATCGTGCACCGCCAAGAAGCCGCTCTCGGTGGGCCTGCTCGGCAATGTCGCCGACGTGCTGGACGAGCTGCTGGTACGCGGGGTCAAGCCGGACCTGCTGACCGACCAGACCTCAGCGCACGACCCGGTCAACGGCTACCTGCCGCAGGGCTGGACCGTGGAGGAATGGGACGACAAGCGAGTGTCGGCACCGAAGGGGGTGGAGAAGGCCGCGCGCGAATCGATGGCCAACCACATCCGCGCCATGCTCGCCTTCCACGCGTTGGGCGTACCCACCGTGGACTACGGCAACAACCTGCGCCAGATGGCGCTGGAAGAAGGCGTGGAAGACGCGTTCGATTTCCCCGGCTTCGTGCCCGCCTACATCCGCCCGCTGTTCTGCCGGGGCATCGGCCCGTTCCGCTGGGTGGCGCTCAGCGGCGATCCGGAGGACATCGCCAAGACCGATGCCAAGGTCAAGGAGCTGATTCCGGACAACCCGCACCTGCACCGCTGGCTGGACATGGCCGCCGAGAAGATCAAGTTCCAGGGCCTGCCCGCGCGCATCTGCTGGGTTGGCCTGGGCGACCGTGACCGGCTCGGCCTGGCCTTCAACGAGATGGTGGCCAGCGGCGAACTGAAGGCACCGGTGGTGATCGGCCGCGATCATCTGGACAGCGGTAGCGTGGCCTCGCCCAATCGCGAAACCGAAGCCATGCAGGATGGTTCGGACGCGGTCTCCGACTGGCCGTTGCTCAACGCCCTGCTCAATACCGCCAGCGGCGCCACCTGGGTGTCACTGCACCATGGCGGTGGCGTGGGCATGGGCTTCTCGCAGCATGCCGGCATGGTGATCGTCTGCGACGGCACCGAAGCGGCCGCCAAGCGCATCGCGCGCGTGCTGTGGAACGACCCGGCCACGGGCGTGATGCGGCATGCCGATGCCGGGTATGAGATCGCGGTGGAATGCGCGAAAGAAAAGGGGCTGGATCTGCCGGGGATTCTGGGCTGATCGAGCGGCGTTCCGACCAACGTCGTGACCTGCCGGGGATCGCGGCGTAGCTGCGCCGTGGGTGGTTGCGCTTTGATCGGGCATTGCGTGCAGCCACCCGTGGGGTGGCTCTACCTGGCGGGACCTCCCCCGGTAGAGCCACCCCATGGGTGGCTGCGCTTTACCCGTACTCCATCACCGCATAATGCGGATGTGCATCGGCCAACGGCAGGTGGGGCCCGGCGGTCAAGCGCCTCCGCCCCAACGCTTGGCCCTTGACCCGCGCCGCAGGTCCAACCAGAGTTGGCGCTTGCAACCAATGAGGCAAGTGTCGTGCGTACTTCCGTGTCCGAGCGCACCATGATCCGTCCTCTGCGCGCTGCAATGATCTTGCTCTGCCTTCTGTCGGCTGTCGTGTCGGCAGCCCCTGTGGCCTTGTCTTCCCAACTCGACGCGCAGTTGCAGACCAACCGCGAACGCTACGGCATCGCCGGCCAGGCGGTACTCGTCGCGCACAACGGCGCGGTCGTCTACGAGGGTGCCAGTGGTGAGCGCGACCCGGCCTCCCACGCCCCAGCCGCCGTCGATACCGTCTTCGCCGCACAGTCAGTCGCCAAGCTGTTCACCAGTACGCTGGTGATGCAATTGGTGGAACAAGGAAAGGTAGCGCTGGACGCACCCGCCAGTCGTTACGTACCCAACCTGCCCGCGCCGTGGCAGGCGATCCGAGTGCGCGACTTCCTCAACCACAGCTCCGGGGTGGCCGAGTACTACGACCGGCAGGGCGACCGTCTGATCAGCAAGGGCTACGACGGGCTCGCGCCGACCCTCGCCGCAGCCCTGGCCGTGGCCGGCGCGGCCCCCATGCAGTTCGCACCCGGCAGCCAGGTCCGCTACACCCAGGTCAACTACCTCGTGCTCACCGCCCTTCTCGAAGCGCACTACGGCAAGCCCTATCCGGCCATCGCGCGCCAGCGCATCCTGCAGCCGTTGAAGTTGCGCAACACCTGGCTCGGGCAGGCAGGCGTACCGCACGATCGTGTTGCCGCGCCCTACATCGGCGAACACGGTCAACTGCACCAGGCCAATGAACAACCCTGGCCTGATTACGGTTGGGGCCATGCCGACCTGCAGACCACCGTGGGCGACATGAACCGGTTCCTGCAGGCCCTGGCTACCGGCAAGCTGTTGCGACCGGCGACGCTGGAGGCGCTGTGGCAGCCGCAGACACTGGCCGACGGCGGCGTCAATTTCTTCTCCAGCGGCTGGGATAGCAACCGCAACGACGGCTACACCCAGGTCGGCCACGATGGTGGTACCCGGGTCCGCGCCCGCCTCGCCTACAAGGGCACGCTGGCCGACGGCTACTGGGTGTTCGTGTACTTCACCAATGGCAGCGCCCGCAACGTGTGGTCGAGCACGCTGGTGGACAGCACGATGGCCGTGGCGGCACAACAGGCGTTCCCGCATGCCGTGCTGTCCGAACGATTGATTGGCTATGCCTTGGACAGCAATGCCGGCGCCGAGACGGCGCTCCGAGCATGGCTGCGCGATGACAGCGGTATCCCCGACGACGAGCGCGAGCGCGTAATCAACGCCACCGGTTACGCCATCCGCGAAAATCTGGGCGCGCGCCCGGCGTTGAAGGTGTTTACCCTCAACAGCGCGTTGTATCCGGACTCGGCCAATGTGTGGGACAGCCTGGCCGACTGCCATGCCGCGCTCGGTGACAAAGAAATCGCCGAGACGCTCTACGCGAGATCGCGCGCGATGGGCAAGCCGGCATCTGGCGTCGGGCCCGCTCGGCCCTGAAATGGACAGACGCGCAGGCCAGGGAATGCATGGGACGCAAGCAACGAGGTCTTCTCGACCCCCTGGTCAAATGGCCCTCATACGCCATCGTCGGTGCCGCGCGCCTGGTTTCACCACGCTGCTGGTTTTCCCGCTTCGCTGACTTGTGGCCTCCGCTGGCATCGCGACCCTGCAGACGCTGTAGCGCGCCGCTGGTGGAGGGTCGCAACCGCAGAACCGGCGAGATGTTCATGGGCTGCAGTCGCTTTCCCGCCTGTCGCGGCTGAGGGCTGCGGATTTCCGTCGATCTGGTGCACGTTCAACCGGCGGGACGACGTGCAGCCGAGCATGGCTCGGCTCTACCCGGGGCCGGTGCCGGCCGATGGCCATACGGTCGTGACGGGTGACGGGCGGCGCCGCACCTGTTAACTTGCGCGCCAGTTTTTTAGTTTACAGCCTCCCCATGCCCTTGCAGTCGTATCGTCCTACCCGTTGCCCGATCTCCCTGGCGGTCGCCCTCGCGCTGTCGGCCAGCGCCCATGCCGCCCCGCAGGCGACCACCCTGGACGCCGTCAACGTCACTGCCGCCAGCGAGACCGAGCAGGTCCGCGCGGCGCTCAAGCGCGTGCCCGGTGCCGGCAACGTGGTGGACCTGACCAACGCCGACCGTCGCCTGGCCACCAGCGCCGATGTGCTGGCCTACCAGCCCGGCATCAGCGCGCAATCACCCGGCAACGAAGGCGCCAAGGTGTCCATCCGTGGCTCGGGCATCAACCGTGGGCCGGGCGCGCATGCGTCGGGCATTTCGGTGTCGCTGGATGGACTGCCGCTGACCGGCCCTGGCGGCACGCCGTACGAGCTGCTGGAACCGCTGTGGCTGAGCCGTGTAGAGGTGCTGCGTGGCGCCAACGGTTTCGAGCGCGGTGCGCTGGCACTGGGCGGTGCGATCAACTACATCAGCCGCAGCGGCCGCGATTCGGCCGGGCTGGAGCTGCAGTACGAAGCCGGCAGCCGTGGCTACCAGAAGCGCAGCGTCGGCTACGGCGGCGTGAGCGGCGATGTCGACTACTACCTCGCCTACACCGATACCGAGTTCGACGGCTACCAGCGCCATGCCAGCGGCGACGGCAAGGGTGCGATGGCCAACCTTGGCTGGCAGATCACCCCGCAGCTGGAAACCCGCTTCTTCGTGCGCTACCGCGAGACCAATCACGAAACGCCCGGGCGCCTGACCCGCGACCAGATACGCAACGACCCGCGCGCGGCCAATCCGGCCAACCTGGCCATCGATGCACGCCGTCCGCAGCCGGGCAGCACCTGGATCGGCAACATGACCACCTGGCAGATCGATGAGGCGTCCTCGCTGCAGGCCGGGCTGGTCTACCACACCTACCCGATGGACTTGAACGAGAGCCTGTACCGGCAGCAGCTGGACTACAGCAACCTCAACGCGACGCTCGACTACCGCCACCGGCATGTACTGTTCGGCCGCGACAGCGTGACCACGCTCGGCCTGCGCGTCACCCACGACCTCGATGCAGACGTGCGCGAGACCCTGCGCTTTGCCAGCAACGGCTATGCCGCCGGCACCCACACGCGCGACTTTTCGCACCACGGCACCGACAGCACGCTTCACGTCGGCAACGATCTGGCGCTCACCGATGCCCTGCACCTGCAGACCGGGCTGGCGCTGATCAACACCCGCCGCGATGTGCAGGTCACCTGGCCGGCCACCCCCGAACGCCTTCGCGAGCAGCAGTGGGATTACGCGCCGCGCCTGGGCTTCACCTGGCAACAGACGCCGCAGGTGCAGTGGCTCGGCAACCTGAGCCGCTCGGTGGAGCCGGCGCACCCGTGGTCGATGATCTGGGGCTCGAACCAGTACTTCGGCGCCGGCAACGGTGCCTCCACCGGTCGCCAGCGCGCGCCCGTGCAGCTGGACAACCAGACCGCGACCACGCTGGAGCTGGGTGCACGGGGCGACAGCGCGCTCGGCCGCTGGGAGCTGACCGGCTATTACGCGCGGGTACTGCACGAGCTGCTCACCGTGGAGGTGATGCCGGTACCGAACCTGTTCGTGGCCGAAAACAACGCCAGTCCCACCACACACCGTGGCCTGGAAGCCGGGCTGGACAGCACGCTGTGGGAAGGCCGCGATGGCCGCCTGTCGCTGCGCCAGACGTACACCTTCAGTGACTTCCGCTACCGGCATGACGCCCTGTTCGGCAACAATCGACTACCGGGCTTGCCGCGCCACTACTACCAGGCCGAGCTGCGCTACGACCACCCGACCGGCTTCTACGCCGCGCTCAACACCGAGTACGCCTCGACGATGTTCGTGGACTACGCCAACAGTTTCCGCGCCGACAGCCACGCGATCTTCGGCAGCCGCATCGGGTTCGACGCACCCAACGGGCGCTGGCAGGCGTGGGCGGAGCTGCGCAACATCGGCGACCGCCACTACGCGGCCACGGTGACGCCCGGCTACAACGATGCCGGCAAGGACGTGGCCCGCTCGACGCCCGGTGAAGGGCGCGGCGTGTATGCAGGGCTGCGCTGGCGCTTTGAGTGAGCTGAGCGGCCGGCGTGCAGCGGCCCTGCCGCTGCCGTCGGTGGCGGCGACCCAGTAGAAATACTGAGCCAAACGCGGGCGATTGCCGTGGCACAAGCGTGACGCCAGTCAGATCGCGCTGGCCTGCGCGAACAGTGCCATGTACATCGCCACCACCGCGATGCTGCCCGCGACCAGCATCGAAGCCAGGCCGACCACGCCGGCCAGCCAGCGGCCGTGCACACCGCCGAAGCGCCAGACCAGCAACACCACCAATGGCCCCAACCACGCCAGCGGGTAGCCCGCGGCGAATGCACTGGTGAGCGATGGCAGCGGCATGCCCTGCGCCTGCAGGGGTGCCAGCAACCGTGGCAGGATCACCGCGCCCATCAGGGTAGTGAGCAGCGCGGTCACCCCGCTGGTGGCCAGCCCTACCACCAGTGCGCCCACGCCAACGGCGCGATAGGCGGTCAAAGTCGTCAACCCAGGCATGGTCATCGATCCCGTAAGGTCTGCAGCACATCCATCAAGGTGTTGGCGTGCGGCGCGATTTCCTGCGCGACCCAGCCAAGCGCGGCGAAAAACAGCAGCACGCCGAGCAGCGGCCAGAAGGTGTGGGCAAGACACAACCGCCACCAGCCCTGCGCCTGCATGCCCTGCATGCGCCGGTACAGGCCGCCGGCGATGGCCGCGTCGACCAGCAGTTCGGCCATGAGGATCGGCGCTGACCAGATCACCCAGCTGGCCGCGACCAGGGCTGCAGCCACCACCGTCACGACACCTAGAAGCGCGAGGATCGGCAGGCCTGCTTCGCCATCGGCAAGGTCCAGCACTGCGCCATCGCTGGCGCTGCTGGACGTGCTCGCCCCCGCCGCTTCGCCCCACGAGGCAGAGGCACCGCCGCCACCGGAGCGGCCGCCGCTGCCGAACCAGTCCGGTCCCGCGCCGGGCTTGGGCGAACCACCCACCGCGCCGGCATCGGGGATCACCGCATCGGCAGCCACATCGCCGCGCCAGCGCAACCATGCCCACATCAGCAGAAGAAAGATGGCATACGCCAGCAGCACCGCCAGCGGATAGCGCAGCAGCATCGTATCGATACCGCCCATCCGCAGCAGGTGCGAGGCCAGCAGCCCGGCCACAGCGGTGACCAGCACGATGGCCGCCATCTGCAGGCGCGGCCAGCCGCCGCGTTGGAGCTGCTGGCGGGCACGCGCGATTTCGCTGCCACGGGTCAACGGCAGCAGCAGCGGTCGGCTGGGCCGTGGCACGCGCCGCTTCACGCATCCGCCTGCTTGGTCACCGCTTCGACGCGATGGCCATCGGGATCGATCACGAAGGCGGCGTAATAGTGGGCGCCATAGTCCGGGCGCACTCCAGCCGCACCGTTGTCCTGGCCGCCGGCAAGCAGCGCGGCGTGATGGAAGGCCTCGACCGCGGCGCGCGTGGTCGCACTGAACGCAAGATGGAAACCCGGTCCAGGCGCGGCCGCACCGTCGTGCAGCTTCAGGCACAACAGGTCCTCATCATCGACCAGCCCATACCCGATCGCGGTGTCGTCTTCGAACACACGGCGATAGCCCAGTGCGCCCAGCACGGCATCGTAGAACGCGCCGGCCACGGCCAGGTCACGGACCCCAAGTGAAAGATGATGCAGCATGCGGACGTCCTTGCCGTGGGATGCGGAGTGCGGGCAGGTTAGGAAGTTACGGTGGCGAGTGCAATGCGCACAGCGCCAGCAACTGCGCAGCCACCCGATCAAACGGCCCGATGTCCTGCATCGCCCGGCACATCGCCACCGCGCCTTCCACGGCGGCGATGATCATGGTCGCCTGCATGGCTGCTTGCGCGGGGGCGTGGCCGGCTTCGGTCAGTGCGCTGCCAAGCCGCTGTTCCCAGCGTGCAAATACCGCCGCCGCCGCGCCCCGTGCCTGGCTCGGCACGGCTTCCACCGGCGCTTCCACCGACGCGGCCAGCACCGGGCAGCCGGCATCGAAGTTGCTGCGCAGCAGGCGCTCGCGCCACAGCTGCAGGAACTGCGCGATACCCGCAGCAGCGCCCTCCTGCAGCAGCGTCTCCAGCAGGGCATCCACCGTGTCACCGGCCAACGTGGTGGCGCGCGCCAGCAGTTCCTGCTTGCCACCGGGGAAGTGATGGTAGGTCGAGCCGAGTGGCGCGTCGGCGGCCTTGGTCACCTCGCGGATGCTGGTGGCGTTGAGCCCCACCCGCGCGAGCATTTCCGCTGCGGCGGCGACCACGCGTTGCGGTGCATCGCTGGGACGTGGACTCATGGCGCCGATCCTTGCTAAGACAGTCGTCATAGCCTAGCGTATCCGCCCTATTACAGTCGTCATAGTCAGCATGAATCTCTGGTTCCGCCTGCTCCATCTGCTGCTGTGCAGCCTCTTCCGCCCAAAACTGGCCGTACCGTTCGGGGTGTCGCGGGTGGCCTTCCGGGTATTGCCCAACGACCTGGACAGCAACCTGCACATGACCAATGGGCGCTACTGGAACATCTTCGACCTGGGCCGCCTCGACCTGATCCTGCGCATGGGCCTGGGGCGGGTGGCGCTGCGTGAGAAGTGGGCACCGATCGTCGGCGCCGGCACGATCCAGTTCCGCCGCGAGCTCAAGCCATTCCAGCGCTTCACCTTGGAAACGCGACTGGTCGGCTGGGTCGGCACGCGGGTGATCATGGAGCAGCGGGTGTTGCTGGGCGAAGAGAAAATCGCCACCCGCGCGCTACTGGTCACCGGCATCTATGATCGGCGCCAGCGCCGCTTCGTGGACATGCCACGGATGATGCAGTCCATCGGTGCCGAGGATGTGCCCTCGCCTGCATTGAGCAAGGCGGCCGAGGCGTTGCTGGCTGCCGATGCGGCGTTGAAGCAGGACGAGGGCTGAGCAGGCCCACGGCCGACCGCAGCGGGCGGCGACGCCGAGCAGGCGGCTTCCGCGCCGTCGTGAAAGCGCGCTGACGCCGCCGCTACCGCGTCATCATCGCGCTGCGCGCAGCGCCTGGGCAATCGCCGCTTCGGCCAGCGGTGCCATCCGCGCATACCCCGCCGCTGTCGGGTGCACGCCGTCGTCGGCCAAGGCCTTGTCCAGGCCACCCTCGTGGTTGGCCAGCGGCGTGTAGTAATCCAGGTAGACCAGCTTCTGCTGCCCTGCATAGCGCTTCAGCGCGGCGTTGAGCGCACGCACCTTCGGCGCCGGCTGCACGCCCGGCTGCCACGGGTACTCGCTGACCGGCAGCACCGAGGACAGCACCACGGCGATGCCGTGCGCCTTGGCCAGCTCCACCATCGAGTGCAGGTTGTCTTCGATCATCGCCTGGCTGGCCGGCCCGGTGTTGCCGGCGATGTCGTTGGTGCCGGCCAGGATCACCACCACCGCCGGTTGCAGCGCGATCACGTCCTGGCGGAAGCGCAGCAGCATCTGTGCGGTGGTCTGCCCACTGATGCCCCGGTTGACGTAGCCCTTGCCGGCAAAGAACGTCGCGCTGCCGGTACGGCCCCAGCCTTCGGTGATGGAATCGCCGAAGAACACCACGCGTCGCTGGCCCGGCACGGCGACGGGCAACGCGGCATTCTCGGCGCGATAGCGCTGCAACTGCGGCCAGTCGAGCAGGCGCTGCTGCATGCCGCGCACCTCTTCCGCGCTGAGGGCATCAAAAGGCTTCACCAGCAGCGGATTGATCGCTGGCGATTGCGCCCCTGCCGCCGGGGACAGCAGGGACAGCGCAGCAGCCAGGATGACGGCGTGCAACGTGGACGGCATGGTCTGTTCTCCCATGGTGGCCGTGATGAGGCTAGCACGCAGCGCCAGCGGCGGTGTGGGCGTCAGACCCGCCAATCCAGTATCTGCGCCGGTGACTGCAAGGCATCCTCGATGCGGCGTAGACAGCCGGCCTTCGGGCTCACCAGGTACCACCGCGCGCTGTTGCGCAGCAACGGCAGGTCGGCGTGGTGGTCGGTATAGGCCATCGCCCACGGTGGCGGATAACCGCGCGCGGCCAGCATCGGAATCTTGTTGGCCCCCAGGCAGTGCTGGTCGCTCACCCAGCCCCCCCATGCCGGGCGCAGCGTGGACGCCACCAGTGGCACATCGCCCAGGCCGCCGCGCGCCAACAGCGCGCGCGCCAGCGGTTCCCAGCAGCCGGTGGCGATCACCACGCGTGCGCCATCGGCCTGATGTTGGCGAAGGTGCGCCACCGCGGCGTCGATGAACAGCACTTCGTCGCCATCGAACACGGCTTCGGCATGTGACGCTGCGAGCGCCTCCAGCGCGTGTCGACTACGGCCAAAGGTCGCCAGCCAGACGCCAAACCTCGTCGGCAGCCGCCGCGTGTGGGAGGCCAGCAGCAATGGTCCCAGCACCGGCAATGCGAGCAACAGAATCGACAACCGCCATGGCGCGCGCCGCAGCAAGCCCTTGAAGAAACGCGACGCGGTTTCCCACCGGGTCAAGGTCAGGTCGAAATCGAAGACCACCACGTCGGCGTCGTTCGCGTCAGGCATCCGCTTCATTCCGTAATGCGGGGAAGCGTCGATCATAAGCGCGGGCGAGGGTCGCGCCTATCCCGCTTTGCGCGGCACAGCACGCGTGCCGCGTTACGTGGCAGACTTCGGCGCGACTCCCAACACCACGACAAGGACCGTCATGATCGTTCCCGAGTACTGGGCCGAAGCCCGGCGCGAAGTCCGGCACAACCGCAAGCCGCTGATCGTGCGCCGCTTCGGCTGGTCCGACGACAGCGTGGCGGCCGCGCAGGTGCACGCCGATGCGCGCGTGCAGGAGGCGCTACACGCCATCGCCGCTGGCCAGCCGCTGCCGCGGCAGGAGCGCCGTACCAACTATGGCGTGGAAGGCGTGCCGATCCGCGAGCAGATCGTCGAACGCCACAGGGATGTCGTCATTACCCGCAACAGTTACGGCGCGCTGTGCCTGAATACCCCTGACGTGCTTTTTGCCGATATCGACCACCGCCCTGCGCCATCCGGTTGCGTCATTCCCACCCTGCTGGCGTGCGTATTGTGGGCAGGGGTGGCCATCGCCGCCGGCAACGTATGGAACTGGGTGGCCGGTGTGACCGCAGCCAGCGCGGCGCTCATCGCGGTCAACGCCGTGGTACTGGCCGTCAAGAACGCCGATCATCGCGATGCACAACTGGAGACACGCGCACTGGCCCGTGTCGAACAGTTCATCGGGCAGCACCCCGACTGGCACCTGCGCGCCTACCGTACCCCGGCGGGCCTGCGCCTGCTGGCCATGCACGCCACCTTCTCGGCCCATGACCCTGTCGTCCAGCGCCTGTTCGATGCCCTGCAGACCGACGCGCTCTACGCGCGCATGTGCCGGCTGCAGCATTGCTTCCGTGCGCGGCTGACACCCAAGCCGTGGCGGGTGGGGATGCGTCGGCGCATTCGCCCACCGGTCGCGGCGTGGTCAGCCGAACAGGCGTTGCTGCCCGGCCGCCTGCAGTGGATAGCCGACTACGCGCACAAGGCGCAGGGCCACGCGGCATGCCGTTTCCTGCGTGCCTATGGCGACGAACGCCGGGTGGATGCCAAGGCCGAAGCGGTGCGGGTGCTGCACGATCGTATTGCACGCGCCTACGAAGCACTGCCGCTTGCTTGAGCCGCTGCATTCGGCTGGCGTGGCCGCTGCACGATGCGAAACGGCCGCCCTTTGCGGGGCGGCCGATTCATTGCAACCAAAGCAGTCACCCCGCGGTCGACGTCAGCGGGCGTTCTTCACGTAGGTGTCGAACCAGTTGAGCATTTCGTACACCAACTGCTCGTTGGATTCCAGCGCGGTGTACCAGTGCGGCTCGTTGGGCAGCATCACCAGGCGCGTGGTGCCGCCGTTGCCGCGGATGGCCTGGTAGAGCTTGCGCGACTGGAAGGGTTCGGTGCCCGGGTTGGCGTCGTCCTCGCCGTGGACCAACAGCAGGGGCAGCTTGATCTTGTCGGCATAGAAGAACGGCGACGCCTTCAGATACACGTCCTGCGCTTGCCATACCGAGCGACGCTCGTTCTGGAAGCCGAACGGGGTGAACGTCTTGTTGTACGAGCCACTGGTGGCCACGCCCGCCTTGAACAGGGTGGTGTGCGCGATCAGGTTGGCGGTCATCAGGCCACCATGGCTGTGCCCGGTGACGCCGATCCGGTTGCGATCCACCACGCCCAGGTCCACGGCCTTGTCCACCGCCGCTTTGGCATCGGCCTCCAGCTGTTCCAGATAGGTGTCGTAGGCGTTCTTGGGATCGCCCACGATCGGGAACGAGGCGTTGTCGATGATCGCGTAGCCGGCCAGCAGCATCAGCCGGTACGGGGCCAGACGGGTGAAGGTCTGCTGCGACCCGGACACCTGCCCGGCCTGCGCGGCGTTGGCGAAGTCGGCCGGATAGGCGTACAGGATTGCCGGTACGCGCTGGCCTTCCTTGTAGCCCGGCGGGGTGTACAGGGTGAAGGACAGGTCCACGCCGTCGGCACGCTTGTAGGTCACCAGCCGCTTCTGGATCTGTCGCACTTCCGGGGTCGGGTCGGTGAGCCGGGTCAGCGCGGTGGCGGTGGAGGCGAACTGCGCCTCGCCCTCCTTGACCGACGCTGCACGCTCGCCCTGCTGGCGCACGAAGGCGTTCGGCGGGTCCATCACCGACTGGTGCCAGGTCAGGTAGCGGCCGGGCGTGGCGGTCAGGCCCAGCACCTGCTCGTAGGCGTCGGCGTCGCTGCGGAACAGGCGCTCGGTCTTGAGCGAGCCCAGGTCCAGGCGATCCAGGAACGGCCGGTCGCCCTGCGGCGAGGCACCCTGCCCGCGCAGGAACACGAACGCACCGTCCTGGCGGACCACCGACGCCCCGTTGGGCAGGCGCTTGAACACCAGGTTGCCCGGGTCGGCGTACTGCTCATCGCTGGACAGATCCCACAGCAGGCGGCCTTCCTTCTTCGGCTGGTCCACATCCACGATGCGGGTCTGCCGCCAATGCCGGTTCTCGTCGTTYTCGAACAGGAACGACACCGCCGGATCGGCGCTCCAGGCGATGCCTTCAAAGCGCTGCGCGGTACGGGCGATTTCCTGCGGCTTGCCGGTGAAGGGCGCCTTCAGCGCCAGCACGCGATCGCGATGCGGCACGGTCACCTTCCAGTCGCCCTTGTCCAGCGCCTCGGCGTAGACCAGCGTGGCCGGATCGGTGGAGCGCCAGTCGAACTCGCGCGGGCCTTCCGGCACGCCATGCACCGGCACGCGGTCGGCCAGCGGCAGGCTGGCGATCGGGCTGCTGCGGCCGGTGCCCAGATCGAGTACGGCCACGTCATTGGCAAAGCGCTGGTAAGTCACTGCGTGCGAGAACGGCGCCTTCAACGTTTCGGTCAACACGTGCACGCCATCGGGGGCGGCATTGACCCCGTCGTACAGGGCCGGCGCGCCGACATTGCGTACGTTGCCGGCGGCCACGTCCACCACCGCCAGCTGCGATGCACCGTAATAGGCGAACAGCTGCTCATCGTGCGCGCTGGTCAGCGTATCGCGCGCTTCATAGGTGCTGCTCTCGCCGCTGCTGCCCAGCGACTCCTGCACGTCCGGACCGCCCGCACCGTTGCCGCTGGACGGCGCTGGTCCCTGGTTGGGTGGCACCAGCTTCACCAGCAACTTCTGCCCACCGCCCAGCCACTGCACCGTCCCGCCGAAGATCGGATTGAGCTGTACGTTGGGAATCTGCTTGACCTGGCCGGTCACCGCATCGCCCACCCACAGTTGCACCGCGGTATCGACCGCGTTCTGGAACGCGAAATGCCGGCCGTCGGCCGACCATTGCGCTGCACCCGCGCAGCCCTGCGGCAGCGCCACCTTGGTGTGCTTGGCGGTGCCCACATCGACCAGGGTGAAATCGGCCACGCACGCCGGAATGCCATAGCCGCCCTGGGTGTCGTGGCGGCTGCGGTTCTTCGGCTCCAGGCGCACGCCGGCCAGCTTGAGGTAGGGCTGGGCCACGCGCTCGATCGACGGATAGGTCTGCGCGGTGGTCAGCAGCAGGCGCTGGCCGCTGGGGTCCAGGCTGGGCACGGGCGGCGGCGGTGCCTTGAGCACCTTGAGCAGGTGTTCGGGCGGCTTGTCATAGCCGGCGAAGGCCGGCGCGGCAGCCAGCAGGCCGAGCGTGGCGACGGCGACAGCCGCAGCCAGCGAGGTACGACGGATCAGCATCCCTATCCCCTTACAGTGGTCATGAGGGCCCGTACGCGGGCATGACCCGAATCTAGCACCGCTTGGACCGATCCGAATGGGCCGAAAGGGCCAACCGCCCGACGCCGCAAAGGCTCTCCCTCGACGGCGTCGGGGACCCCTGGCCCGTCACTGCCGCGCGTGCAGGTCCCAGGTCACCACATAATCCGGATCAACCACCGTGGCGCCGGTGGAAAGCATCCGGTATTCGCCCGGCTCGGCGGCCATGTAGTTGTCCAGCATCGGCGGCAGATAGCGCTCGTGCCCGTCGACATCGTCGGCCAGCACCACGCCTTCGTCGAAACTGATCCGCAGCACCCTTCCGGCATATTGCTGCAGATCCTGCACCTGGCCATCGCCCCCATAACGGGTAACCCCGACCAGTACCACCTTGCCGATCATCTGCTCGGCCTTGGGGCCATCCAAGGGCGGCATTGCGTGAGTCGCTGTGTCGTTCATGCGTGCACCTCCGCGATGTTCAAGGACATCCTAGACCAGATGCGCGCTCTATTTCGCACGGGCGTTTCGGCTTAACCTGCGCTTCACCTGGCCGGTCCTACGGTCAGCGTTCATCACGCAAGGATCGCTCATGTTGGGGTACGCATTTGCACGACCGTGGACCATCGCCCTTTGCGCGGCCTCGCTGTGCGCATGTGCACATGCAACGACGCCTTCGCCGACTACTCAAGGACCCGCCACCATGGCACCCACCGCCTCTGACGCCGCCGCGCCGGCCACCTTCACCGCCAAACAGCTGTTGCTGGGCTTGTTGGACCTGATCAAGGCCACGCGTTCGGCCAGCGAACTTACAGTAGAGGGTGTGTCGGCGGCGATGAAGCAGCCTGCGCAGACCTTTGGGCCGGGGCACTTTGGGTATGGCGGCACCCTGACACCGGAATGGGGGTACGGGCTTGAGGTGAAAAAAGCGGGCAGTGCGCGGACACGACTGGACCTCGACTTCATTGACACCACATCGAATCAATCCGCGGCGGCATCGGGCATATGCCAGATCGACTTTGATCGGTTCGCATCTGACCTCCAAGCCCAGGGCTTCGTACGCGAGACTGTACGCGGCGAGCACGGCAGAGTTGCCTACGAGCAGTTTCAGCGCGACAGCATGAGCGTCATCGTGGACAGGATCGGAGAGGCGTCGACCTCGCCCCAGGAAATCGCACATGCCTGCGTTCGGCATGTGACCGTGGATTAAGAGGCGCAGTCCTGCAATCTCGCGATGCAGGCCAGTGCAACGGATAATCATGCCCTATCAAAGAGACCGGGCACACCTCAGCTTATGGGTCGTAGACTCGGCGAAGACACCGCGCCGTGGCCACAGGAACGGAAGGAAGTATCTTTACCGCGAGCTTGGTCGGAAATCAACTTGACCGATTCAAACGGTCAGCAGGGAAAGTCAATGTCGAAATTCCTTTCATCAAGACTACTCATCACCGCTATCCTAGCCACCTCGCTCTGCGCGTGCGCAAGCGCAAGAAGCACGAAGGAAATCAAGGAAATTGCCATGACATCTGCAGGAGTCTCCACTACCACTCCGAAACCCTTTACTGCCGAGAGCTTGCTGAGAAGCATCCTCAGGTTGGTCAAGGGCGTTTCGTCGGTAGGGGACATCTCAGTTGATGATCTCGCTGCTGCAGTAGAGGCGCCGGCAACGTCTTTCGGAGCTGAGAAGTTCGGCTACAGTGGCGACATCACCGCACAATGGGGTTTTGCGCTCGTCCTAAGGAACGCAGGCAATCCACATGCTCGGCTGGACCTTGAATTTCTTGATGGCAGCCCACGTAGAGACACGCCCGCGATGGATATCTGCAGCCTTGACTTTGAACACGTAGCATCGGAACTGGACGCTGCGGGCTTCAAGCGTGAACAGGTCTATGGTGAGCACGGAAGAGTAATGTACGATCGATTTTATCGGCCCGGTATATCCGTCGAAGTTGATTCGACGGGGGGAAGCGCAACGCCTTCTTCCAACGGTCATCGATCCTGCGTTCTCGCACTCAGGGTTAAGTAAGGAGGCGCCCGCATGGTCACACTAAGCGCGGAGACGGAAGCACTACTGTCTGAATTTAGCCGCACTCCAAGCGTGACACCCGAACAGGTGTCCAATCTACGTAGCGTGATTGAAGGCTCGCCTCAGCTTGCACCCCAGGTCGATGCAGCAATCGGAGCGGGACATCTCCAGCACTTCGCCCTGCTACCTTCAACTGTCAGTGCCGGCGGCACGTACGATGGTCGCACCAAGACCATCAACCTTCCCGCTGCTACTTTAGCTGCGCCAGATGGAGAAAGGCCGCATGACGCCGCCGAACTGACCTTTGTGCTTGGCCATGAGATCCAGCATGGCTTCAATCACGCAGCCACCACGCAGGCATATGCTCAGTTTGAAAGGGAGCTTGGATCCGCACGCTCCACCGATCATGACTACACCAGGGCAATCGGAAACATCATCGCGACCAATCGCCGCGACGAGGCGGAAGCCAACATTGCCGGCTGGAACGCGCTGGTCGGAAAGATCCGGCAGGAGAATCCCGACGCGACTCTGGAGGATGTCTACCTCTCCAATGGCCGAGCGAAGGACGTCATCAAGTTGCATCAACCAGGCCTGACGTACGAAGCGCGGAGCAATCTCGCTCTTAACCAGGACCTGACCATCACTCCCTCCCCAGCAAATATTGAAGGGATGGCGGAGAACTACTTCGACAAGCCAGGGGATCTAGCGCGTCTTGGACACGGGCGTAACTCCGATTACACGAACTACTACGGCGCCTACGCTGTCGGTCGCGCCAGCCAGTACGAAGCGCTAAGTCCCGCCCCGGATGGGCGTGTGCGCATGACAATCAACATGCAGCAGCTCGGCCTGCAGGAAAGCCTGCTGGAACAGAATGGGATCACGCTGGGTGCGGGAACGCCGRCGCCCCAGCCCTACTACGACAGCAGCACCACGCCGCCGACGCTGCAGCATTTCGACCATACCGCCAGTACGCATGCCCATGTGCCCAGTGCCGCCCGGGAGTTCGCCGGGCTGCCCATCCGGGCGCATGACATGCCACTGTCGAGTGCGGCCGACCGCGCCCTTCACGAGCAGATTCGCGACAAGGTGGCCGCCCTCGATGCCGCCAACGGGCGTAGCTTCGACGCGACCAGCGAACGCTTGAGTGCCAGCCTGCTGGTGGTCGCCAGGGAGAACGGTTTGGACCGCGTGGACCACGTGGTGCTCAGCCGACAGACCGCCGACGCGGCCGCAGCACAGAACATCTTCGTGGTGAAGGGAGCGCTGGACGATCCGGCCGCGCTACGGGCGTCCACCGATACGGCCGAGGCCGCCCAGCGGCCGGTAGCGGAAAGCATGCAGCAGCTGCGGAACACCCATCAGCGCGCCGCGGAAAGCGCGGCACAGGAACAGACCCAGCAGCGAACCCAAGAGCAGCAGCGCGGGATGCTGTCGCACTAGCTGGCCGAGGACAACGATTGCAGGCAGGACTACTCCGGCGATCGCGGGCTGGTCGCAAAGGTATGCAAGGTGTCGCCCTGTAACATGAAAGCCAGTTGCAACGTCATCGGGTGCGTGGCGGTACCGCCTCTGGCCTGGGGATCGTCCGCTACGCATTCGGTGAGGTGTGAGGCAACAGCGGTCTTCTCGCACTGAAGCATCAAATGTGGCGCGGCCGCGAACGCTTTCACCGCAGCACGGGATTTGCCCTGCAATGCAGCATCATCCACCTGCGCCTGCCAGTACGCCTCGCGCTTGCGCAAATTGGTGCCACCGGCCACATCGTCGAACTGACCGGTTGCCCACAGCATCAGCGCACCGATGACCGTCAGTGCCAGATACGCAAATCCCTTTCCCATCCTTTCGCCCCGTGGCCGTGTGGCCATGTGGCCATGTGGCCATGTGGCCGGCAAGATCGCATGCCGGCCACGGCTTGCCAATACGCCCGAAACGGGGGCCGTCAGGTCGCCACGGCTGAGCAAGCCATCACTCCCTGACGCGATCGAAATGTGCCGTACGCAGCACCGGCTGACCGTCCCGGAAATAGGCCTCGGTTTCAGTCAGGACCTTGCCGTCGGCGCTGACGGTGTACACGCGGGTGGAGCGCGGAATGTTCTGGTAGATGAACTGCACCACCAGCACCCCGGGGGCCGGCATCTTTCCCGCCACGCGGTCCACCGCATAAGTGCCGGTGGCCGGGGCCGGCGTGCCGTCCAGCGCCATGGTCGAGCTGGCCTCCAGTCGGTTGCCGCTGTGCTCGACGATGGCGACACGCGAGGACCATTTGCCGCCGGGCACTTCCGCGAACTCCAGGCTGACGCTCTGCGGGCGGGCATCCGCCGGCATCGGCAACGTTGCTACATCCAGCGTCCAGCGCCCTGCCAGGGGTGAACCCGCCCGGGGCGCGGCAGATGTCGAGGGTGCCTGCAGCAGCACCAGTGCGAGCGATGCGGCGATGATCCTCTTCATATGACCTCTGTCGCGAGCCGGGTTGACCCCTGCCTTCTAGACCCCACCAGGGGGCAGGTCAAGACGCGCCGCACGATTCCCGCCGCCGCAAAGTCCGGCAAGCAGCCGCTTGCGGTACCCTTTCTTCCTTTCCTGCTGGATATGCCCCGTGCGAACCGTGCACGCCCTGCGCTACATCACCCCACTCCGCGAAGGCGGCTCCCTGCCCGCCGTTGTCGAGACCGACGACGAGGGCATGGTGGTGCTCAAGTTCCGTGGCGCTGGGCAAGGTCCCAAGGCGCTGATCGCCGAGCTGATCGCCGGGGAGATGGCACGCAGCGTGGGGCTGCCGATCCCGGAGATCGTGTTCGTCGAGCTGGACCGCGAGTTTGCCCGCACCGAGCCGGATCCGGAGATCCAGGACCTGATCCGCGCCAGCGAGGGCCTCAACCTGGGCAGCGACTACCTGCCCGGCGCGATCAACTACGATCCGGCCGCGATGCCGCTGGACGCCGACCTGGCCTCGCGCATCGTATGGTTCGATGCCCTCACCAGCAACGTGGACCGCACCGCGCGCAACCCGAACCTGATGGTCTGGCACCGCAAGCTGTATCTGATCGACCACGGTGCGGCGATGTACTTCCATCACGACTGGGCCACTGCCGGCGATGCCTGCGAGAAGCCCTTCGTGCTGATCCGCGACCACGTGCTGCTGCCGTTCGCGACGAAGATCGCCGAGGTGGATGCCACGCTCGCCGCCTTGCTGCCCGATGCGGAGATCGAGCGCATCGTCGCGCTGGTGCCGGACAGCTGGCTGGTGGATGAGCCGTTGTTCGACAGCCCGGCGGCGTATCGCCAGGCCTACATCACCTATCTCAAGCGCCGCCTGCAGGTGCGTGCCGTCTTCGTCCAGGAGGCCGTCCGTGCCCACGCTGCACACCTATGACTATGCGGTGATCCGCGTGGTGCCCCGCGTCGAACGCGAGGAGTTCATCAACGTCGGAGTCATCGTGTCGTGCCCCGGGGCGAAGCATCTTGAGGCCGCGATCGAGATTGATCCGGCACGCCTGCACGCCTTTGCGCCGGCGCTGGATCTGGACGCGCTGCAGCCGTGGCTGGATGCGATCGTGGCGATCTGCCGGGGCGATGTCGGTGCCGGCCCGATCGCACAGCTGCCGGCGCGTGCGCGCTTCCACTTCCTCACCGCCAAGCGCAGCTCGGTGGTGCAGATGTCCAGCACGCACGTGGGCCGCACCGCGGACCCGCCTGGCGTGGTGGAGCACCTGCTCAACCGGATGGTGCGGGTGCCGCGCTAGCTGGATATCAGGGGCTTTTCCTTGTGACGCCCACGCGGATGTCGAAGCGGGGAATCTGCGTCCACTGCTCGCGCGGATAATGCAACGATTCCACGCCCATCCCGATTTCATAGGCCACGCTGCCCGTCCCTGCGCGCCAGACGTAAGGCGCGCCACTGCTCCAGCCGCAGCACAGATAGCTCAGCGCGGGCATGCCGAAGGTCTGCTGCAGGTAGGTTTCAACCTCCGCCGCGGACGCGCCGCTGACCCGGTAGTGGGCCGTCATCGGCTGCAGGTAGGACGCGTCGTCCTGGTCGCAGCCGAGATACTCGACGGTGTCGGGCTTGCGTCCGATGGTCTGCAGAAAATCCTGGCAGACCGCATCGGGTCGCGCCAGGCCCTCGAGGCGGCCGTTCGCTTCCCAGTCGGCCAATGCCTCGGCCGACGTCCGAGCGCTGGCGGCGGCGTCAACGGTGAGTGCCAGCACGCACCACAGGGATCCCAGTAGACAACGCGCGGCGCTGGTCGTGCTCATGGTCGTTGGCGATAGCGTGAAGTGACCGCATCGTAATCGATACGGTCACTCCTGCCCTTATCACTTACTTCGGCAACGCGTAGGCAATCACGTAATCGCCCGCCGGGGTTTCCATGAAGTGATGCCCGCCAGCCATGATCACCACGTACTGGCGTCCGCCGAATGYGTAGATCATCGGGTTGGCCTGGCCGCCGGCCGGCAGCTTGGCGTGCCACAGTTCCTTGCCGGTCTTCAGGTCGATGGCGCGCAGCAGGTCATCGGTGGCCGCCGCGATGAAGATCAGGCCGCTGGCGGTGACCACCGAACCGCCGTTGTTGGGCGTGCCGATCTCGATCGGCAGACCGGAACGGATGCCGAACGGCCCGTTGCCGCGCGCGCTGCCGAACGGTCGGTCCCACAGGGTCTTGCCGGTGCGCAGGTCGACCGCGCGGATGCCACCGTAGGGCGGCTGCTTGCAGAGCAGTTTGGTGAACGGCAGGCGCCAACCGGCGTTGACGTCGATGGCATACGGCGTGCCGATCTGCGGATCGCCCGCGCCTTCGGCACCGCCCTTGTCGGCGCGCACATCCTCGCGCGGCACCCAGCCCAGCTTGTCGGCCTTGGCGCGGGGCACCAGCAGGTTGTAGTTGGGCATGTCGTTGTAATTGGCCACGATCACCCCGCGTCGCGGATCGACCGCGACGCTGCCCCAGTCCGACCCCCCGTTGTAGCCGGGGTATTCGATGGAATGACGATCGGCTTCCGGCGGGGTATAGAACCCCTGGTAGCTGGCCTTGCGGAACTGGATGCGGCACACCAGCTGGTCGATCGGGGTGATACCCCACATGTCACGCTCGGTAAGGTCCGGCTTGCGCAGCGTGTGGTACAGCGAGAACAGCTGGGTCGGCGAGCGCTGGTCGGGTTCGACGCCGCCGGTGGGCACCTTGCGCTCCTCGGCCGGGGTCAGCAGCTGGCCGGTGCGGCGGTCGAGCACGTACATGTCGCCCTGCTTGGTCGGCAGCAGCAGCGCGGGCACCTTGCCGGCGGCGGTCGGGTAATCGATCAGGGTTGCCTGCGAGCCCATGTCGTAGTCCCACACGTCCTTGCGCACGGCCTGGAAATGCCAGACCGGCTTGCCGGTGTTGACGTCGATGGCCACCAGCGAGGTGGCGTACTTGTTCTGGTTTTCGGTGCGCGAGCCACTCCAGTAATCGCCGGCCGAATTGCCCATCGGCAGGTAGACCAGGCCAAGCTGGTCATCGCCGGTGGCGGTGGTCCACATGTTCGGCGTACCGCGCGTGTAGGTCTTGCCCTGCGCGGGCAGGCCGGTCAGTTCCGGCTGGTCCATGTCCCACGCCCAGCGCAGCTTGCCGGTGACGGCGTCATAGGCCTGGATCACGCCGGACGGCGCATCGCGACGCTGGCCATCGAGCACCTGGTGGCCGGTGACGATCACGCCCTGCACGATTGCCGGCGGTGAGGTGATGGACACATAGCCGGCCGGGCTGTCGCCCATGCCCAGGGTGATGTCGACCTGGCCGTTGTTGCCGAAGCCGGCGCATGGCTTGCCGGTGGCGGCATCCACCGCGATCAGGCGGCCATCGAGGGTGCCTTCGATGATGCGCGCCGAGCAGGCACCGCGCGGCAATTGGGTAAGCACCGGTACGCCTGGTGCGGCATTGGCCAGGTCGGCGGCGACGTCGGCATCGGCGCTGGCCTGTGCGGTGGCCGGCACCTCGTAGTACGACACGCCACGGCACGCGGCCGTGTACGGAATCGACTTGTCTTTGATCTTCGGGTCGAAGCGCCAGCGCTCGGTGCCGTCGGCGGCATTGAGCGCCACCAGCTGGTTGCGCGCGGTGCACAGGTACAGGCTGTCACCGACCTTGAGCGGCGTGGTCTCCGCGCCCCAGCGCTTTTCGGGCAGGTCGCCGGTGCGGAACAGCCAGGCCTGCTCGAGCTTGCCTACGTTGTCCGGGGTGATCTGCTGCAGCGGCGAGAACCGGGTGGCGGCGTTGTTGCGACCGTACGCCGCCCAGTCGCCGTCAGCCGGCTTGTCGGCCGGTTGCAGTGGCGCATCAGATGTGGGCGCCAGCCCGGTGCTGGTCATCGCATCGGGGAAGTCGCCCTCGGCGGCGGTGATGCCGTGGGGCACGAAGGCCAGCACGAACGCCGCCACGAACACCACCGCCAGCACACCGGCGAGGCTGCGCGACAGTTTGCGCGATACCGGGCGGTCCAGCGTGGGCAGCAGCAGCGACAGCACGAAACCGATGCCGACGATCAGGCCCAGCCGCGGCACCCAGCGCCAGTAATCRCCGCCGGATTCCCACCATGTCCACAGCAGCGTACCTAGGAAGACCAGGCCGAACCACAGCGCGCCGGCACGCCGATTGCCCCACAGCAGCACGCCGGACACCAGCAGCCCGATACCGGCCAGCACGTAGTACCAGGAGCCGCCGAGGCCGGCCAGCCACGCGCCCAGACCGCCCAGCACCAGGCCAAGCAGGACCAGCACGATCGACAGGAGAGTGATCAGTCCGTGGCGCGTGCGCCGGACAGTGGCGGTCGGTTCGGGGGGTGTGACGGCGGAGGCGGACATCGTGGTCTCCAATCAAGGCGGCCGGGACGGGGCCCGGCCATTGGTGGAATGCCATCGCGGACGCAGTTGTCCGCTGGTTCGGGAGCCGTTATCCCACCGTCGCCGTGAAGTGCATGCGTTCTTTCAGCAGGCCGCCATGATCGGCAACCTGCGGGCCACAACCGCCGCACATGACGACGCCGGCACAAGGCCGGCGTCGTCGTGGCACTGCGCTGTTGGCGAAGATCAGCCCTGCGGCGTCTCGTCGCTGGTCGGCGCTGCGGTATCCGGCGCGACGTCGGCCACGGCCGCCACCCCATCCACCACCGCCTCGTCGTCTTCGATCGAGGCATCCATGCGTTCGACCGCCTGGAGCTTCTCGTCCTTGGACAGACGGATCAGGGTCACGCCCTGGGTGTTACGGCCCACGCGGCTGATTTCCGAACCACGGGTACGCACCAGGGTGCCGCCGTCGGAGATCAACAGCACTTCGTCGGCCGCGCCCATCAGCACCGCGCTGACCAGCTTGCCGTTGCGCTCGGTGGTCTGGATGCCGATCACGCCCTGCGTGCCACGGCCCTTGCGCGGGTAATCCGGCAGCGGGGTGCGCTTGCCGTAGCCGTTTTCGGTGGCGGTGAGGATGTACAGCACGCTGTCGTCATCGGCACCGTTCTCGATCACGGCGTCGCCGTTTTCGATCACGACGTCTTCGACGTTGCCGTCATCCTCGGTCTCGTCCTCGTTGCCGCCGGCACTCTCGGCCACGATCAGGCTGACCACTTCCTCGCCCTTGGCCATCTTGATGCCGCGCACGCCGGTGGCGGTACGGCCCATCGAGCGGACCTTGTCCTCGGCAAAGCGCACGGTCTTGCCGTTGGAGGCGAACAGCAGGATGTCGCGGTCGCCATCGGTCATGCCAACGCCGACCAGCGCATCGCCTTCGTCCAGGTTGATCGCGATCTTGCCGCGCGCCAGGCGGAAGGCGAACTCGCTGAGCGGGGTCTTCTTGACCGTGCCGTTGCGGGTAGCGAAGAACACGAACTGGCGTTCGGCGTACTCGCGCACCGGCAGCACTGCCTGCACCCGCTCACCGGGTTCCAGCGGAATCCAGTTGATGATCGGACGGCCACGCGCGTTGGAACCGGCTTCGGGCAACTGATGGACCGGCAGCCAGAACACCTTGCCGGCGCTGGTGAAGGTCAGCAGGGTGTCGTGGGTGTTGACCAGCCACAACTGCTCGATGAAATCCTCTTCCTTGGTCGACGCCGCGCTGCGGCCACGGCCACCGCGACGCTGTGCGCGGTAGGCACTGACCGGCTGGCGCTTGACGTAGCCGGCATGCGACAGCGTGACCACCACGTCTTCCGGGGCGATCAGGTCGAGGATGTCCAGGTCTTCTTCGCTGTGGCGGATTTCGGTGCGGCGCTCGTCGCCGAACTCGGTCCGCACGTTGATCAGCTCTTCGCGGATCACCTGCAGCAGGCGATCCGGATCTTCCAGGATGTGAATCAGCCCGGCGATGGTTTCCAGCAGCAGCTTGTACTCATCGGTCAGGCGCTCCTGCTCCAGCCCGGTGAGGCGGTGCAGGCGCATTTCCAGGATCTGGGTGGCCTGGATTTCGGTCAGCCGGTAGCCGCCTTCGATCAGGCCCACGCCCTTGGGCAGGTCATCCGGACGCGAGGCTTCGGCACCGGCGGCACCGAGCATCGACCCGACCAGGCCCGGTTCCCACAGACGGGCGAGCATGCGTTCGCGCGCCTCGGTGGGGTTGGGCGAGGTCTTGATCAGTTCGATCATCTCGTCGATGTTGGCCAGCGCGACGGTCAGGCCTTCCAGCACGTGCGCACGGGCACGCGCCTTGCGCAGCTCGAACACGGTGCGCCGGGTAACCACTTCGCGGCGGTGGCGAACGAACGCCTCGAGCATCTGCTTGAGGTTCATCAACTGCGGGCGGCCATCGACCAGCGCCACCATGTTGATGCCGAACACCGACTCCATCTGGGTCTGCTGGTAGAGGTTGTTCAACACAACTTCCGCCGACTCGCCGCGCTTGATCTCGATGAAGATGCGCATGCCGTCCTTGTCGGACTCATCGCGCAGCTCGCTGATGCCTTCGAGCTTCTTTTCCTTGACCAGCTCGGCGATCTTCTCGATCAACCGGGCCTTGTTCACCTGGTACGGGATCTCGGTGACGATGATCGATTCGCGGCCGTTGTCGGCCACTTCGACCTCGGCCTTGGCGCGGATGCGCACCCGGCCACGCCCGGTCCGGTAACCGGCCACGATGCCGGCGGTCCCGTTGATGATGCCCGCGGTCGGGAAGTCCGGGCCCGGGATGTACTCCATCAGGCCGTCGACGTCGATCTCGGGGTTGTCGATCAGCGCGATGCAGGCGTTGATCGACTCGGTCAGGTTGTGCGGCGGGATGTTGGTGGCCATGCCCACCGCGATACCGGCCGAACCGTTGACCAGCAGGTTCGGGAACCGGGTCGGCATGACCGTCGGCTCCAGTTCCTTTTCGTCGTAGTTGGGCTGGAAATCGACGGTTTCCTTGTCCAGGTCGGCCATCAGCTCATGGGTGAGCCGCGACATGCGCGCTTCGGTGTATCGCATCGCAGCGGCGGAGTCGCCGTCGACCGAACCGAAGTTACCCTGGCCATCGACCAGCATGTAGCGCAGCGAGAACGGCTGCGCCAGGCGCACCAGGGTGTCATACACCGACTGGTCGCCATGCGGGTGGTACTTACCGATGACGTCACCGACGATACGCGCCGACTTGAAGTAAGGCTTGTTGGCGTGCGCGTTGAGTTCACTCATCGCAAACAGCACGCGACGATGCACCGGCTTGAGGCCATCGCGCGCATCCGGGAGTGCGCGGCCCACGATCACGCTCATCGCGTAGTCGAGGTAACTCTTGCGCATCTCGTCTTCCAGGTTGACCTGGATGATTTCCTTGGCGGTTTCTGCCATTCGGGTTCCGTTGTCTGGGTGCGGTCCAGTCCGCCGCGCCAGCCCTTTCGGGGCGGCCGCGTCGGAATCTCGATTAACCGTTGGATTCTACCACAACGGRCCGTTTTCCGCCGGCTTTTGCGGGGGTTTTACCGGCAAGAATCAGGAACTTACGCGGGCGTTGCGCGGTTCTGGGCACCCGGGGAGGAAGCCGCCCTTCCGGACCGCGCACCGTTCGGGGTGTGCGTGGAGCCGGCCAGCGGCCGGCACTACCGGGAATGGGCCAGCAATTGGCSCYGGCCGGCGGCTCATGGCGCGCCGACCGGCAACCGGCACACCCCCGCATGCGGCGCAGCCGGAGGGGCTGCTCAGGCGAACGCGGCGCGCATGTTCGTCGTGTTCGGGCTCAGGATGACCCCGCGCTCGGTCACGATGGCATCGATCAGGCTGCCCGGGGTGACGTCGAACACCGGGTTCCAGGCGGCGATGCCCTCGGCCACGGTGCGCGTGCCCCCTACCCCGTACAGCTCGCCCGGGTCGCGCTGTTCGATCTCGATCTGGTCGCCGTCGGCGGTGTCCATGTCCACCGTGGAGGACGGCGCCACCACCATGAACTTTACCCCGTGGTGACGGGCGGCAATGGCCAGCTGGTAGGTGCCGATCTTGTTGGCGGTATCGCCGTTGGCACAGATCCGGTCGGCGCCGACGATCACCCACTGCACCGCGCCGGTCTTCATCAGGTGCGAGGCGGCCGAGTCGGCGATCAGGGTGGCGTCGATGCCGTCCTGCTGCAGCTCCCACACCGTCAGGCGCGCGCCCTGCAGCCACGGCCGGGTCTCGCCGGCGAAGACCTTGGCGATGCGGTGCTGGGCCATGCCGGCACGGATCACGCCCAGCGCGGTGCCGAACCCGGCGGTGGCCAGCGAGCCGGTATTGCAGTGGGTCAGCACGCCGCTGCCGGCCTCGATCAGGCCGGCACCGAGCGCGCCCATGTGGCGGTTGGCGGCCAGGTCTTCTTCGGCGATGGCCTGGGCTTCGTTGGCCAGCACCTGCTGCCAGTCCGCGCCGGCCGGGGCCAATGCGCGACGCATACGCGCCAGTGCCCAGGCCAGGTTGACCGCGGTCGGGCGCGAGGCATTGAGGCGCTGCAGCGCCGGTTCCAGCTTGGCCAGCGCCTGGGCGCCGTCATCGGCCTGCACGGTTCCTGCCGCCAGCACCACGCCCCACGCCGCGGCGATACCGATCGCCGGCGCGCCGCGCACGGTCAGGGCGTGGATGGCTTCGGCCACCGCGTCGCTGTCGCGGCATTCCACGTGCTCCACCACGAACGGCAGCTTGCGCTGGTCCAGCAGTTGCAGGGAATCGCCGGTCCACAGGATCGGGCGGATGTGGTCGTAACGGGCGTAGTCGATGTCGGTGGATGCGTTCATCGCATCATTGTAGCGGGGCGCCCGCTTACCGCCATCTCGGCGGCTCAGTTGACCTGGAACTCGGCCCGGCAGCCGTTGTCGACCCACACCCCGCGCGCGTCCCAGCCCCAGCCGCGACCTTCTTCGCAGGCGCTGCCGGACAACTGCTTGGACAGCCGCACCCCCTTGCTGATGGTGGCCCCGCAGAAGCGGCGCTGGCGCGACTTGGACTCGCATACGAGGGTGCGCGRCATGTCCAGGAAGCCCGAGCCATCGGTGGCGCCCACTTCGAAGTCGCCCTGGCAACCGCGCGTCACCCACACTTCATTGCGGCGCACGCCCCAGCTGTGGCCTTCGCGGCACGGCATCGATGACAACTGCCGCAGCAGGCGTACCGGCGCGCCCTGCAGCACTACCGGGCAGTTCTGCGGGCGTCCGTTGGATTCGCAGCGCAGTACGCGGCGCACTTTGCGATCACCGGTCTCGGCGCTGCTGCCCGCCACGCGGCTGCGGAACTCGGCACGGCAGCCCAGGGTCACCCACACGCCGGAGCGGTCGGTGCCCCATTCGGTGCCGCGGATGCAGCTGTTGTTGGACAACTGGCGAACCAGATCGACGCCGTTGGCGACGGGCATGTCGCAGTGCACCCACTCCATGTCGCGCGACTGGCAGCGCACCACCTGGCCGGCATACCCGGTCTCGGCGGCACTGGCCGCAGTCACCGGCAGCACCGCGCTGCACAACACCAACGTCCACCACGTCCACGTCCAGCGTGGCGCGCTCCACAGCGGCAGGTCCGCAACGTCCAACAGCTTCATCAACACAGTCCCCGCCGCACATGAACGATCACATGACCAGCTTGGGTCATGCAGTGTGATCAGAGCATCATCATGCAGGACGCGCAAGACACCCGTGCGTCGAAAAATGCCGCCAATGGCCTGCCTAGCCGTTCAGGCATGCGCGAAGTCGATGGCCAGTACATCAGCAATCCGAAGGGTGCGGTTCAGCGCCATCAACAAGCGGTCAACGCCGACCGCCACGCCCGCGCAATCGGGGAGCCCGGGCAACGCGGCCAGCAGTGGTTCGTCCAAGGGCGGCAGCACGTCGCCCCGCGTACGACGGGTGGCCAGGTCGCGCTCGAAGCGCGCACGTTGTTCAGCTGCATCGTTCAGCTCGTGATAGCCGTTGGCCAGTTCCACCGCGCCCAGGTAGAGCTCGAAACGTTCGGCCAACGGTGGCCTGCCCGGCCGAACGCGCGCCAACGCCGCCTGGCTCGCCGGCCAGTCATGTACGACCGTCATCGTGTCGTCATCGAAGCCCGGTTGGATGCAGTGGGTCATCAACAGGTCCAGCCAGTCGTCGCGGGTAAGTCCGTCGGCGTCGATGCGGATGTCCGCCAGCGGGGCCTGCAACTGTTCCAGGCTCGCATCGAAGGGGTCAATCTCCAACGCCTGCTGGTAGAGGCCGCGATAGTCGATGACGCGCAGCGTGGCGGTGCGCTGCACCAGGCCCAGCGCGGCGCGGACCAGCGCGGCGGTTTCTTCGATCAGGCGATGATGGTCCCAACCGACCCGGTACCACTCCAGCAGGGTGAACTCGGGATTGTGGCGGCCACCGGCCTCGCCGTTGCGGAACACCCGGCCCAGTTCGTAGCAGTCGCCCACACCGGCGGCGAGCAGGCGTTTGAGCGGGTACTCGGGTGAGGTGCGCAGCCAGCGCTGCGCACTGCCGGCATCGACATGACCGCTGAAACGGGTGTGGAAGCTGTCGATGTTCGGTTCGGTGTTGCCGGCCGCCGACAGTATCGGGGTTTCCACTTCGAGCACGTCGCGTTCGGCGAAGAATGCGCGGATGAGCGCGTTGAGCGCGGCCCGCTGGCGCAGCGCGGCGATCATGCGCGCGCGTCCTTGAGCCGCTCGGCCAGCGGCAGGGTCAGCAGATCGCGGGTGTCATCGACGTAGCCGGTGGCCAGGTACAGCCGCCGCGCCAGTTCGTTGTGGTGGTTCACTTCCAACCGCATGCGCTCCACGCCGCGCGCGTTGGCACGTTGCTCGAGCACGGCCAGGGCCTGCTTGCCACGGCCACGACCGCGCGCGGCATGGCTGAGATACAGCTCGTCCAGCAGCGCGAAATGACCGCCCTGCTCCAGGCTGAACCCCATCGCCAGCGCGGCATAGCCCACCACGCTGCCGTCTTCGGACAGCCACAACAGCACTTCACCGTTGCGCGGGTCTTCCAGCAGGGCGGCCAGCGCGCGGCGCACGCGCGCATTGTCGAAGTCCAGTTTGTCCTCGGCGTAGAAAGCGCGCATCAATCCGATCAGCAGTTCGGTGTCGGCGACGGTGGCCACGCGGAAGTCCAGGGGTGCGGTCTGCATGCGGTCTCTCTCTCAGTGCTGTGCGAGGAAGGCGACCAGACGGTCTTCGTCCCACACATCGATGCCCAGTTCTTCGGCCTTGGTCAACTTGGATCCGGCTTCGGTGCCGGCCACCACGAAGGCGGTCTTCTTCGATACGCTGCCGGCGACCTTGGCGCCCAGCGCTTCCAACCGCGCCTTGGCCTCGTCACGGGTCATCTGCGACAGCGTGCCGGTCAGCACCACGGTCTGCCCGTCGAGCGGGCCGGCGGCCTGTTCGGCCTGTTCCGGCGCGCGCGCCAGCAGCTGCTGGCGGTACTGCTCGGCTTTGAGCAGCATCGGACCATGGCCCTCGCGATCCAGCCAATCGGCAAGACCGAGGGCCACCTCGTTGGGCAGCCCGGCGGCGACGAAGCGGACCGGTTCGGCGTCCAGCACCGCGGCGGCATCGGGCAGCATGCTGGCCAGCTTTTCAGCGCGCAGGCGGGTGATGCCGGGGATCTCGGCCTCGACCAGCAGTTGGGCAAAATCCAGTCCGTCACGCAATTTCGCCGACGGCGGATGGGTGTCGCCGATGCGCACCTGGCCAACCTTCAGCAGGGCATCAATCGCCTCCTGGTTGCCGGGCTGTTCAAAGAAGTGGCCGAGCGAGCGCGCCACTTCGCCGCCGATATCCGGCACGCGCTTGAACAGCGGCCACGGCAGGTGGCGGATCAGCTCCAGATCGCCGAACCAGATCGCCAGTGCCTTGGCGGTGCTTTCGCCAACATGCTCGATGCCGAGCGCGAACAGCAGGCGCTCCAGCGTGGTGTCGCGGCTGGCGTCGATCGCAGCGATCAGGTTGTCGGCCCACTTGGTGGCGATCTTCTTCGTGTTCCAGGTGAACGCCGCCGGCATCGCCAGCGCACGCGCGCGCCAGCCCTCGTCATTGCCGTCCAGCTGCAGAATGCTGCGCAGGTAGTGGCCACTGCCTTCCGGCGGCAGGTGCAGGCCGATCTGCGCGGCCAGCGCGTCCGGCGATTCGGCATCGAGCACCAGCTTGAGCTGCAGCAGCTGGTCGCGGGTGATCCGGTACAGGTCGGCCACGCCGCGCACGATGCCGGCGTCGACCAGGGTTTCGATGTACTTGCCGCCGAGGCCGTCGATATCCATCGCGCGGCGTGAGGCGAAGTGCGCGATCGCTTCCTTGCGCTGCGCCGGGCAGCTCAACTCGCCCGAGCAGCGCCACGCGGCCGCATCCTCCTCGCGCACGATCTCCGAACCGCACACCGGGCAGTGGCTGGGCATGCGCCATGGCGTGGTGCCGGCCGGACGGCGGTCGGCGATCACGCTGACCACTTCGGGGATCACATCGCCGGCGCGGCGCACGATCACCGTGTCGCCCACGCGCACGTCCAGGCGCTCGATCTGGTCGGCGTTGTGCAGTGTGGCGTTGGACACGATCACCCCGGCTACCGCGACCGGGTTCAGACGCGCCACCGGGGTGGCCGCGCCGGTGCGGCCGATCTGGATTTCGATCGCCTCCACCGTGGTGGTCTGTTCCTGCGCGGGGAACTTGTGCGCGATCGCCCATCGCGGTGCACGCGAGACGAAGCCCATCTGTTCCTGCCCCACGCGATCGTCCAGCTTGTAGACCACGCCGTCGATGTCGAAGGCCAGGCCGTCGCGGCGCTCGCCGATGTCGCGGTAGTACGCCAGCAGGCCGTCGCTGCCCTCCACCACCCTGCACAGGTCGCTGACCGGGAACCCCCACGCGCGCAGCTGCGCCAGCGTGGCCGAATGCGTGGGCGGCAGTTCACCGCCCTGCACTTCGCCGGTGCCATAGGCATAGAAGCTGAGCTTGCGCCGTGCGCTCATTTTCGGGTCGAGCTGGCGCAGCGAACCGGCCGCGGCGTTGCGCGGGTTGGCCAGCACCTTGCCGTCATGCAGGCGGGCCTGTGCGTTGTAGGCCTCGAAGTCCGCGCGGGCCATGTAGACCTCGCCGCGCACTTCCAGCACCTCGGGCCAGCCCTCGCCGGTAAGCACCTGTGGAATCACCGCGATCTGGCGCAGGTTGGCACTGACATCCTCACCGGTGGCGCCATCGCCACGGGTGGCGCCCTGCACGAAACGCCCGTCCTCGTAACGCAGGCTGATCGCCAGGCCATCGAGCTTGGGTTCGGCGGAGAAGTACAGCGCATCGCGGCGCAGGCGCTCGCCGATGCGGCGCACGAAATCCTGCACCTCCTCATCGCTGAAGGCATTGCCCAGCGACAGCATCGGCACCGCATGGCGTACCTCGGCAAAACGTGAGGACGCCTTGCCGCCCACGCGCTGGGTCGGCGAATCGGCCCGGGCCACCTCGGGATGGGCCAGCTCCAGCGCTTCCAGCTCACGCACCAGGCGGTCGTACTCCGCATCCGGGATCAGCTGCTCGTCGCGCTCGTGGTAGGCCTTGCCGGCGTCGTCGATCTGTCGGCGCAGCGCCTCGGCACGTTCAGCGGGGCTGGGGCTCATGCGGGAAGCATCCTGAAGGGGCAGTAGATTTTATGGCCTGCCGCCCCCGGCAGCCACCCTGGATGACGGCCCCGCACGCTTGCCGCCGCCGGGTAGCGGCGCTAGCGTGCGCGAAGTCCCTTCCCGCAGGTGCCGTGTGACCTCTCCCGCTCCTACCCGCCGTGCGTTCCTGCAACTGGCCGGCACCGGCCTGGCCCTGTCCGGGCTGGGTCTGTCCACGGCAGCCGCTGCCACCCCGCGCACCGCAGCGGCGGCCGGCCCGGTGCTGCTGAACTTCAACGAATGCCCGTATGGCCCGGCACCGGCGGCGCAGGCGGCCGCGCGCAATATCGTCGCTGGCAGCGGCCGTTACCTGTTCGCGCTGGCCGGCGAGCTGCGCGATGTGCTTGCCCGGCAGGAAGGGCTGGGCAAGGACCAGGTGCGGCTGTATCCGGGTTCGAGCGAACCACTGAATCGGGCGGCGATATTGTGGACTTCGTCCAGCGCCGGCCTGGTGGTGGCCGACCCCACCTTCGAAGCGCTCGGCGATCTGGCCGCCGCGCGTGGTGCAACGGTGGCCAAGGTGCCGCTGCGCGACGACGGTGCCCACGACGTCCGTGCGATGGCCGCCGCAGCAGCGCGGATCAACGCCGGGCTGCTGTACCTGTGCAACCCCAACAACCCGACCGGCTCGATCACCCCGGCGGCGGACATTGCCTGGCTGCTCGCCAACAAGCCCCGGCAGACCCGCGTGCTGGTCGACGAAGCCTACCTGCAGTACAGCGAGCAACGCTCGGTGATCGGCCAGGTGATGCAGCGCGACGATGTCATCGTGCTGCGCACCTTCTCCAAATTGTACGGCATGGCGGGGCTGCGCCTGGGCGTGGCCGCCGCGCACCCGGACCGGTTGCAGGAACTGGCCAGCCTGGGCGACAACCCGCTGCCGGTGACTGCGCTGGCGGCCGGTCTGGCCAGCCTTCGCGCGCCGACGCTGGTGGCCGAACGCAAGGCCGAGAACACGCGCGTGCGCCGCGCCACGATCGACTGGCTGGGCGCGCGCGGTTTCAGTTGCGTGCCGTCCGAAGCGAATTGTTTCGTGGTCGATGTAAAGCGCGACGGCACCGCGTTCACCGCCGCGATGGCCGAACGCGGCGTGGTCATCGGCCGCAGCTGGCCGATCTGGCCGCAGCGGGTGCGGGTGACGGTGGGCACCGAGGGTGAGATGGCGCGATTCCGCGAAGCGTTCGCAGCGGTGGTGGGCGCTTCGTCCTGACGGTAGACGCAGCCGAGCATGGCTCGGCTCTACCTTGGGGCGTGGCGCAGGTAGAGCCGAGCCATGCTCGGCGGATCGCCGCCGCGACGCCCCCTCCACGGGTAGAGCCGAGCCATGCTCGGCTGACCGCCAGACGACATCGCACAGATGTCCGACAACAGATCGGGCACCAGGCCGATCAACGCGCGACTGCCAAACGGGCAACGTGTGGCGATGACCAGCCCTCGACTGCAGATTGGACGTCACTCTGAAATCGCCCAGGTCTATGCGGTCACCACCGTGACGCTGGGTAGAGCGCCACTTTTCGAAGAACCCGACAACGCCGCGGTCATCATCGATGCCCTGCGATTTGTCGACGCAACGAAACGCACGTGTTCACTGGCGTGGGTGGTGATGCCGGACCATGTGCACTGGATGTTCCAGTTACGCAGCGGGACGCTTGCCACCTGTATGCAGATGTTCAAATCCCGGAGCGGCCGTCTGCTGAACCAACAGCTCGGACGCGGAATGTCGCTGTGGCAGCCAGGATACTTCGACCACGCGGTGCGGTGCGATGAATCGCTCCGTCGGCAGGCGGTTTATATCGCTGCCAATCCGGTTCGAGCCGGACTGGTCGGCAGATTGGGGGAATACCCCCATGCATGGTGCCGCTGGCCATTGCAGGAATGAGCTGGACAATCAGCCGAGCATGGCTCGGCTCAACCGTCCGCCGCCCCTTCCCGCGGTAGAGCCGAGCCATGCTCGGCTGCACCACCGTCCGTCGTTGCACGTCGCCGCCCCTTCCCGGGGTAGAGCCGAGCCATGCTCGGCTGCACCACCTTCCGTCGTTGCGCGCCGCCGCCTTTCCCGGGGTAGAGCCGAGCCATGCTCCGGCTGCACCACCGTCCGCCGCTGCGCGCCGCCGCCCTTTTCCCGCGGTAGAGCCGAGCCACGCTCGGCTGCACCACCGTCCGTCGTTGCGCGCCGCCGCCTTTCCCGCGGTAGAGCCGAGCCATGCTCGGCTGCACCACACCCGGCCCGCCTTACCAGCGCGGTGCCTTGGTCAGCGGCGGGGCCTGGTGCTGGCGGTCGTAGGCGCGCAGTTCGTCGCGGATGTGCGCGACACGCTGGCGGCCGAGCGTGGCGCGGCTGTCATCGAGCACCACGCCGTCCAGCAGTTCGCCCATGCGTTGCACGGTCGGCAGCATCTTTTCCCAGGCGTCCAGCGCGGTCAACGGCGCCGGCAGGGTCAGGAAGAAGGCGATCGCCGGGGTTTCCATCTCGCGGATGTTGGCCATGTCGAAACTGCCCGGCTTCATGATGCTGGCCATGGAGAAGATCGGACCGCGTTCGGGATGGCCTTCGACCAGGCGGTGGAACACGTTCATGTGGCCAAACACCAGGCCGGTCTTCTCGGCGGCCACCACGATATCTTCGCCGCGCAGCTGTTCGCCGGCGCGGGCGGCCACGAACAACGACACGATCTTGTCGAAATCCTGGTTGGCGCGCTTGCCCAGATCGCTGGCGGCGGCGCCATCGACATCCGGCAGCCCCAGTTCGGCCTGGGTCACGCCATCTTCGCCGACGCCGCCGACGCCGCCGACGCTGCCGGACTCGCCGGTGTCGCCGTCACCCAGGCTGGGCTCACGGCGCTGGCCGGTGCTGCCCTCGGGCGCATCGACGCGGCGGCCCTGGGATTTTTTCTTGGGTCGGCCAAACAGGAAGATCGCAGCGATCAACAGCAGGCCGGCGGCCAGGATGCCGATGCGGAGCAGTGCCATGTCGGACATTCGGGGGGTCTCCGGCTAAATACGTTCAGATAAGCATGGCACGTCAGGCGGCGCCCGCCAATCGTGCGGCTTCTTCAAGGTCCACGCTGACCAGGCGACTGACGCCCGGTTCACGCATGGTCACGCCCGACAACTGGTGCGCCGCTTCCATCGTGGCCTTGTTGTGACTGACAAACAGGAACTGCACTTTCTCACTCATCTCCTTGACCATATTGGCCAGGCGGCCGACGTTGGCTTCGTCCAGCGGCGCGTCCACTTCGTCCAGCAGGCAGAACGGCGCCGGGTTGAGCTGGAAGATCGCAAACACCAGCGCCACCGCGGTCATCGCCTTTTCGCCACCGGACAGCAACGAGATACTCGACACGCGCTTGCCCGGCGGGCGCGCCATGATGGCCACACCGGTGTCGAGAAGGTCTTCACCGGTCAACTCCAGATAGGCGTGGCCGCCGCCGAACAGACGCGGATAGAGCTGCTGCACGCCGGCATTGACACGGTCGAAGGTGTCCTTGAAGCGGCCACGGGTTTCGCGGTCGATCTTGCGGATGGCGTCTTCCAGCGTTTCCAGCGCGGTGGTCAGGTCGGTGTTCTGCGCATCCAGGTAGTCCGAACGCTGCGCGGCTTCGCCGTACTCCTGGATCGCCGCCAGGTTGACCGGCTCGAGCCGGCGCATGCGCCCGTCGATCTGATGCACGGCCTGCTCCCACTCGGTGATGCGGGCGTCGTCGGGCAGGCTGTTGATGACGTCCTGCAGCACGAAACCGGCCTTTTCCACCGATGCGGTGAGCTGGTCGGCACTGAGCACCAGCGCCTGCTGGTCCAGTTTGCGCTGGGAAATGCGCTCACGCTGGGCCAACGCCTGTTCGTCGCGCTGGTGGCGGGTCTGCTCGAACGTGCGCAGCTCGGCGTCGATGCCTTCGAGCATGGTGCGCGCTTCGGCCAGCACACGATCGGCACGCACGCGCTCGCCGAGCGCGTTCTGGTGTTCGGCTTCCAGCGCCTGCACCGGTGAATCGCCGTCATCGAGCTGCGAATGCAGTTCGCCCAGGCGCGAATCGAGCTGCCCGCGCTGGGTGCTCATCCGCTCCAGCGCCTGGCTCAACGCACTGACCTGGGTGCGCTGCGATTCCAGCGTCAGTGCCAGCGAGTGCGCACTGTCGCGCACGTTGCGGGCCGCATCACGGGCCTGGTCGCGTGCATCGGTGAACTGGCGGCGCTCGGCCTCCAGCGCGTGCCGCACCGATTCCAGATCGCCCATGCTGCTGACCGCATCATCCAGTCGCGAGCGCGCTTCGCGCACCTGCTCGCGGCCGGCGTCGAGGGTTTCCAGCAACTGCGAGAGTTCGCCTTCGATGCGATCGATGCGGGTACGCGCGGCCTCGACCTTGCCCTGCTGGCTCTGCAACTGGCCACCCAGTTCGGAGACGCTGCGGTGGGCCAGGTAAAGCTGGCGCTGCGCGTCTTCGCGCTGCTGTTCGCCGGCCAGCAGCTGGTCACGGAAGCCGGCCAGACGCTCTTCCAGTTCGGCTTCGCGCTCCTGCAGGGTATCGATCTGCTCGCGCAGGGTGACGATCTCGCGTTCGCGCAGCAGCGCGCCCTGCTTGGCCGCGCCGGAGCGCGAGACGCGCACCCAGCCTTCGCCCAGGCGTTCGCCACTGCGGGTAATGACCGAGTCGCCCTCGCCCAGCGTGGCCTGCAACGCACGCGCCTGGTCGAGGTCGTCGGCAGCGTGCAGGCGCGCCAGCAGCCGGCGGATCGCGGTCGGCCCCTGCACCTTGGCGGCCAGCGAGGTCGGTGCGACCTGCAATGCGTCCTGCGCATCGGAGACCAGCGCGATGCGCCCCTCGCCGAGTTCCGCCAGTTCACCGACCAGGCGCTCGGGCGCATCGACCAGCACGCCTTCGATCAGCTGGCCAAGCGCGCTCTCCACCGCGTTTTCCCACCCGCTTTCAACGCTCAGCCGCTCGCCGACGCGTGCGCCGGAATCCAGCCCGCGTGACTTCAGCCATGCCACCGCCGCGCCCTGCTCCTGCCCGAGTGCGGCCTGCTGCAGGGTTTCCAGCGAGGACAGGCGACCACGTGCGGCCTGCGCCTGCTTGCGGATGTCGGCCAGTTCGGACTGGCCGCTGCGCTGGCGGTCCTGCAGGCCGGCGACGGCGTGCTTGCGTTCTTCGACCTGCTCGTTGAGGCCGTCCAACGCGGCCTTCTGGGTTTCGTGCTGAAGCTGCAGTTTTTCGAACACCTGCGCCAGCGCATCCAGGTCCAGCCCGGCACGTTCGGCGACCAGCGCTTCGCGGCGGCGATCGGCTTCGAGCACCTGGCGGTCGAGGTAGTCCACGCGGGTGCGTTCGACTTCGCCGGCACGCGAGGCCTCGGAGGTACTGCGGGTGTGGGCCTCCCAGCGCGCCTGCCAGTCGGCCAGACGGGCCTCGGCGTCGCGCAGGGCTTCCTGCTTGATTTCGTTTTCTTCCTGCAGCTGTTCGAGCTGGGGCTCGGCCAGTTCGACCGACTCGCGCAGCACCTGCAGCTTGGCTTCATCGCCGCTGATGTGGTGGCCCAGTTCGGCCAGCGCCTGCTGGGTTTCGTCGCGGGCCTTGTGCAGGCGCTGGGACATCTCGCGCTGGTGCTGGATCTGCTGTTCGAGCCGGGCCAAGGTGCTGCCGACCTGGTAGACCTCGGCCTGGGCGGTACTGAGCGCGTCGGACGCTTCTTCGCGGCGGACGCGACTGGTTTCGATGCGGGCTTCGGCGTCGCGCTGTTCGGCGATCAGCTGCTGCAGGCGGGTTTCTTCCTGCGAGAGCGCTTCGCGCAGGCCGCCCAGGCGTTTGTCCAGGCCACGGAATTCAAGCGCCTTCCACTCGGCATCCTTGACCTTGCGCTCTTCCTGCAGGGCCTGGTACTGCTCGGCCTGGCGCGCCTGGCGCTTGAGGTGTTCAAGCTGCTTGCCGATTTCTTCGCGCAGGTCGTTGAGGCGGTCGAGGTTCTCGCGGGTGTGGCGGATGCGGGTCTCGGTTTCCTTGCGGCGTTCCTTGTACTTGGAGATGCCGGCGGCTTCTTCCAGGTAGACGCGCAGGTCTTCGGGTCGGGCTTCGATGATCTGGCTGATCATGCCCTGTTCGATGATGGAGTAGCTGCGCGGGCCGAGGCCGGTACCGAGGAACAGGTCGGTGATGTCGCGGCGGCGGCACTTGGTGCCGTTGAGATAATAGTTGCTGCTGCCGTCGCGGCTGACTTGGCGCTTGACCGATATCTCGTTGAACGAGGCGTACTCGCCGGTGATGGTGTGGTCGGTGTTGTCGAAGATGAGTTCGACGGTCGCCTGGGAGACCGGCTTGCGCGCAGAGGAGCCGGAGAAGATGACGTCGGTGAGCGAGTCACCGCGCAGGCGGCTGGCCGAGCTTTCGCCCATGACCCAGCGCACGGCGTCGATGATGTTGGACTTGCCACAGCCATTGGGGCCCACCACGCCGGTCATGTTGGTCGGCAGGTGCAGGGTGGTCGGGTCGACGAAGGATTTGAAACCGGACAGCTTGATCGTGGACAGACGCATGGCGTGGTTGGTTTCCGGGGCAAGGGCCTGAAGCGACCCCCGCCAGGGTGGATGTCGGGGCGATTCCCACCCTCAAGCCATTGATGTTGCAGGGTTTCAATGGCCCCAAGGGCGACGCGATAGCCTGAGTATAACGGGGGCGGTGTTTGGCGGGGGTGGGGTGGTTTTTAGAGGCGTAAAGGCTTTGAAGCCTTAGAGCCGAAGCCGAAGTCGAAGCCAGTTACTGGCTTCTGCCGATTGCGGGGCGGTATGGGTGGGGGCGCGGGACACGCCGTRAACCCATCCATGGGGGCTCGCGGGCGCCATCCATGGCGCCCGACGGTCCCGCGCCCCCACCCATACCACCCCGCCGATAGAAGGCTGGTGGCCATGGGAACGGCAGAGCCAAGCGCGCATGCATCTTGCGACCCTGTGAGAGCAATTTGGTAAGGAGGTAAAGAGCTAAAGAGCTAAAGAGCTAGGGAGCTAGGGAGCTAAGGGGCTAAGGGGCTAAGGAGGTAAGGGGCTAAGGAGGTAAGGAGGTAAGGGGTAGGAAGGTAAGGGGGAAGTAGAGAAAGGAGGGAAGCAGAGAAAGGAGCAGGGGTAGAGCTACGCCATGCGTGGCTGCCGTTGCCCTTCCCTCAAACCCCCTCCCCTCTTTCCCCACCCCACATACCAAATTCCCACCACCCCGGCCCCTGCCTTTTCCCCTGCCTTTGCCCCCGCCCCCGCCCTTGCCCCACCCCACCCCAACCGCCCGCACCGATATCCCCTGAAGAGGGTGGCGGGTAGCCTTGGCCGGGACCGTCGGGCGCCATGGATGGCGCCCGCGAGCCCCCATGGAT
>NZ_JBFULC010000023.1:0-54762 GCF_056400525.1 Stenotrophomonas sp. P5_A9 | reverse complement strand
GATCAGCGGACCTTCCGCCAGATCGAATGGCGTTGTGGCTTCGGTGTGCTGGATCATCGCCAGCGCCGCATCGGGATCGCTCTGTGTGCGCAGGTCGTCAAAGATCAGCGGCAGACCCTGCGAGGTGGCAAGCAAGTGCACGCGCGGCTCACCCTGCCGCTCCACGAACACAGAGCGCAGTGATTCATGTCGCTCGAACAGCGCGTCGAGCGCGGACGTGAGCTCGGTGACATTCAGCGGTCCCCGCAGTTGAAGCGCAACGCGCATGTTGTAGTGGGTGGCGCCGCGATCCAGCTGGTTGATGAGCCATAATCGGCGCTGGGCAAAAGACGCGGGCAGATCGCCGTTGCGCGGAATACTCTCGATGGGAGCTGAGAGAAGCACACTTGGTGCCGGCGTTTTGGTCCTGGCCAAGGCGAGCAGCTGTTCCATCCGCTGCTTGCTGAGCCCGCGCAGCAACCCATCCCTAGTATTCATCCAAGCTCATCCCTGCTTGCTGGCCCTTCCAGGCATCCGTGTTTCATGCGTGCGTACATCGCGTGCTGGCGTTCCCTGCGGGCGCTCAATATGTCAACACCAGCTGGTCCTTGGCAGAATGTCGTTGAGCCGGCGGTTGGGCGCGTACTTCCTCGACTGCCAGCCGGAGATCGCGGAAGTACTCGTCAAGCCGGGCAGCGTGAACCAGGTTGACGGTCTGATGAATAGCCCGTGGCCGCGCGACCAGACTCATGTACCACCCGCGGTCGCTCATCCTCCTGGCGATGTCAAAGGCATCAAGTTCGTCCGAGGCTGTAGCGATGATGGTGAGGTGTGGGGGTGCGATGACGGCCAGGCCCCTGATTGAGGCCAGTCTTTGCAGGTGGCGATCACGCAGATCCATCAGTGCTGCGGTGATACCAAGGTAGCCCTGCCTGCCCAAATGGTGCATGACGGCCCAGGCCGATGCGATCGGCCCGCCGGAGCGCGTGCCGCTTAGTGTTGGGGTGAAGTACTCGCCCTTGGGCCAATGGGCGAAATGATTGAACTGGAAGCGCTGGTCGTCCAAGCTCCGATATAGAATCAACGAAGCGCCTTTGGCCGAATAGCCAAATTTGTGCAGATCTGCAGAAAGCGAACGTACACCAGGCAGGTCGAAATCGAAGGCAGGCAGGTCGTATCCAAGTTCACGTACAAAGGGTGAAAGCAAACCACCCACGCAGGCATCGACATGTAGCCATACACGCCGCCGCTGTGCGAGTTCGCTTAGTTCGTCGATCCTATCAATGAGTCCAAATGGCAATGAAGGAGCCGAGCCGGCGATGAGAATGGTGTCGGGCGTGATGGCCGATTCCATTGCGGATACGTCGCTGCGTAGATCTGCTCCAACTGGGGTGCGCGTCACGGTTATTCCGAGAAGCTGCGCACCTTTATCGAAGGCGGGATGCGCGGATTCCGGAATGACGATATTCGGCTGCCCAGAGCTGCTGCGCGCAGCCGCTTCGTCACGCGCGGCTTTCAGGGCAAGGATAATGCTCTCGGTTCCGCCCGATGTAATGCTCCCGGAAGCTCCAGAAGGGGCGTTGAGCAGGCCCAGCACCATCCCGACTACGTCGTTTTCCATACGCTGGCAGCTTGGAAACGCTGCGGGGGCAAGCGCATTGGAATCAGCGAACTGAGCGAACGCGGTCCGTGAAATCTCATCTACTGTTCGGCTGGCGAAGTAGCAGTGCAACGGCAATCGGCCGTCCCTTACATCCCAGTCGCCTTGCTGTACATGCGTCAAGCGCTCGCGCACCTGCGCGACGTCGAGCCCGGTATCGGGCAAAGCATAACGTACCATCGGTCCAACCTTCTCCTTGTGGCACTTAAGTCACTGGGGTCCGAATATCGATGTCAAGGGTTGAACGCCTGTGACAACCCAAGGATCCGAAGATATACGCTGCCGAATGATAAGGCAATGCCACTTAGGGAGGCATTTTTGTGCGGGTGTTGCGGGGAATTGTGTGCTCCTGCATTCACCGGTGACTGTTGAACGCGCGCGCGTTGCTTGGGTAGAAGAAACCTGTCTTGGACAGATGAATGGACGCGAAGTTGCCGATCCGGCATCTGCGATTCTGGAAGCCAGTATGGACATGCGGCGGGTGGGGCCACGCCAGCGGCAGTCTGCTCAGGAGCGGTGACTGCTGGGGCCATCTGTCGGGCAGCAGCTTGATCTGTTTAATGAGTGCGGCGGGTCATTGCGGCGACAAAGCTGCCTGCGTAGGCTTTTTGGCGCGGTTCGAGCGTGAGCGGATCTATAGAACCAGCTACCTGACGTTGGGTGCAGCACGAGCGGATGTGTTTGGCTACATCGAGCAACGCCATAATCCAAGGGTGCGACGAAGAGTGACCAGGCAAGATCAGAATGTTGCAGCCCTTCTCTTACAACCGTCCGTGATATCTGGGGTAGAACCCAGCCCCCTTGACGGAAGGGGGAGTAGCCCGTGGCGACCCCCGCCCGGACGGACACGCGGACTGAAGTGCTCTGGATATCCCAGTAGATCGTGACGAAGGGCGAGTGATCGCCGACCAAGCAGCTCCCTTCCGAGCTAATGCGGAGCAACTTCGCCAAAGAAGGTGGCGATCTCGGGGACCAGTTGTCGAGCGTCTCGCTGGGGCAAAAAAGGAAGGTTTGGAAGCCCTGGATCAACACAGAGTCTCGGTCTGAGGATGATTGGCTCGAGTCCGGTACCGGTAAAGGACTGCCTGTTGGACTAACCATTCCATCGCCTTGCACGCCAGAGTCGCTGGTAGATGGTCGAGCTGGACCAACTTACGGCATGGACGTGCAGTGTGTCAGATCGAGGACCTTTATCCTTCAAGGGTGGCGGTTGGACCAACTATTCCAGTCGACCAAGCAGACGGATACGAAGGGGTGGCCCAGCCGGGCTACCCCTTTTTTCATGCCGCGCCCGGTAGAGCCACCCCATGGGTGGCTGCGTGATTCCCCGGTGGAAGCGCAGCCACCCATGGGGTCGCTCTACCGGGCAGGCGGTCACCGCGTCGCCCCCATTGGGGCGCGCCACCCGGCAGGGGGCCGCGGAACTTTAGTCGTGCCCGGCGGCGGCGTTCAGCGACGGTTTTAGCCGCGGTGCCATTCTCGGGGTCGTCAGCCGTTTTCGACGACGAACTGTCCCAGATCTGCAAACTCCTGGGCCAAGGTGCGGCCGTAGAATCGAGTGACCGAGGACCGGGCGCACGCCGTGCCGCCTGCCTCGCCGCAACCAGGCGCACCTCTCGACTTCAGTAACCTGCAACAGGAAACAAGAATGAACGTCCGCGAAGTTCTGCAATCCAAGAAAGAAGCCATCGTCACCATCGACGTGGAGGACACGATCGGTGCAGCCGCGCACAAGATGAGCGCGCACAAGATCGCTGCCCTGGTGGTGATGAAGGATGATGCGCCGGTAAGGATCATTTCCGAGAAAGACATCGTGCGCAGTCTGGCCGAAGACGGCCCGCAGGCCGGCAGGCGCGTCATTTCCAGCTTGCCGTCGGCTGGCCTGGAAGGCATCGCGCCGGAGGCGACCCTCAAGCAGGCCATGGCGCTGATGACCTACTCGCGCCACCGCCATCTGATGGTGACCGAGAACGCCAAATTGGTTGGCATTCTCAGCCTGGGCGACATCGTCAAGAACCTGCTGACCGAGCTGGAACTGGAAAAGGCGGTGCTGCAGGACATCTACATGGCGGCGCATTGACCGACCAGATCGACCTCGTGGCGTGGCGCTGCCGGCACCGACAATAGGTCGGCACCGGTAGGGTCATTGCCGCGTCGATCCTGTTCAACCTGGCGGTGCTCGGCCCAGATCCGCATGCGGGGGACTGCGTCGCCCTTGTGGGCTATCTGGCGTTTCAGCGCTGAACCGGTAGATTTTCCCGACCAGGCCGGCACGTTGCATGTCGGCCATCAACGCGCGCGCTGCGGACCGGTCAGCTGGCGAAGATCATCGACAAACAGCTGGTATGCCGCCGCACGCGCGTCGCCTTCGGGCTGCCGCAGCACCCATGCCGGATGCACCGTGGCGAACGCCCGGGTGCCGTCGTCCAGTGCGTGCCAGCGCCCACGGTTCTCCATCAGGTTGAACCCTGCCCCGAACACCGCCGAGGCGGCGCTGGCGCCCAGGCAGACGATCACCGCCGGGCGTACCTGCTCGATCTCATTCAGCAGCCACGGGCGGCAGGCGTTGATATGGGTTACCTGTGGCTTGCTGTGGATGCGCCGCTTGCCGCGCCGCTCGAAGCGGAAGTGCTTGACCGCATTGGTCAGGTACAGCGTGCTGCGATCGATGCCCAGCTCGCGCAACGCGCGGTCCAGCAGCTGGCCGGCCGGGCCGACGAACGGATGGCCGCTGAGGTCCTCCGCGTCGCCGGGCTGTTCGCCTACGAGCATCACCTGCGCATCGCGCGGGCCCTCGCCGAACACGGTCTGGGTGGCCGGCTCCCAGAGCGGGCAGCGGCGGCAGCCCGCCGCCGCCGTGCGCAGCGCATCCAGGTCGTCGCCATTGGCGGTGGCCGGCGCACGCAGCGCAATGCTGCGTTCGGGGATGCGGCGCTGCGGCGCCTGCGCGCCACGGTCGTGCATGTCCTGCACACGGTCGCCGGCATCACGCACCAGCGTTGGCAGCAGGCTTGCCTCGGGAAGATGCTTCCAGTATCTGACCGGCATCTCCTGCTGCATCATCCGCGTGTTGAGCCGCGCCGGATTGAAGATGTTGGCGTAGTACGTGCGCCAGAGTTCTTCCCGCGCATCTTCGGCAGGCGCGTCGTCCTGCCTGCCGCCCGGGCCGAATGACAGCGCCTGCCCATCCCAGCTGACGCTGCGCGCCGGGGTCAGGATCGCCCAGCGCATGCCGGTGAAGCGACGCGCGAAGAACGGTGCAACGCGGTCCACGATGTGGTGGTCCGGCTCGAACCACGCGATGAAGGCGTCCTGCTCGCCGGGCACTTCGCGGAAGCGCACGAACGCCTTCATCTTGTGGGTGTCGCGGCGCACCGCCTGGGCCAGTGCCATCGCGCGTTGCACGTCCGGGTCGGTGGGAATGGACAGCAGCCCACGTTCGCCCGACGCGATGCGCCACAGCATCCGATACAACAATGCCATGCGCTGTGGATCGCGGTGGCACAGGCAGGTGGCGGCAAGCTCGACGAAGGCCCTGGATACGTAGGTGGGCGTGTCGGCTGCGGCGGTGTCGGCATCGCGCATCGGCGGCAACGCGGGCGCGTCCAGCAACGAGGACTCCTGCCCCTGCAGCCAGTCCAGCTCGGCCGGCGCGATGCCACGGTGCAGGGCCAGGCGCGCGGCGTCTCGCCACGCCTCCAACGACCACGCCGGGTCGATGCGTACGCTCCAGCGTGCCATCTCAGTGCGTGGCAAGGTCAGGGAACAGCGAGGCCTGGCGCGGTGGCGGCGCCAGCCGTGCACGCAGCGTGGCGGGGTCGTCCAGCTGTTTGCGCGGATGGTGGTCAGCCAGCTGCACGAACGGCAGCAGCTTGCTCATCGGTGCGCGCAGCCGCGCCACGTCGGCCACGCGCAAGCGCACGTGTCGACGCGCCATCAACACGCGCTTGACGTTGCGCACGCCCAGCCCGGGTACGCGCAGCAGCAGCTCCTTCGGCGCGATGTTGAGGTCGACCGGGAAGCGTTCCGGGTGACGGATCGCCCAGGCCATCTTCGGATCGATATCCAGGTCGAGCATGCCGCCCTGGGTGGTATCGGTGATCTCCTCCACGCCATAGCCGTAGAAGCGCAGCAGCCAGTCGGCCTGGTACAGCCGATGCTCGCGCGCCAGTGGCGGGGCCTGCAGCGGCAGGATCCGGCTCGCATCGGGGATGGGGCTGAAGGCCGAGTAGTAGACGCGGCGCATGCGGTAGTTGCCGTAGAGGTTGTCAGCCGCGGTGAGGATCTGCTGGTCGCTGGCACCATCGGCGCCGACGATCATCTGCGTGCTCTGGCCGGCGGGTGCGAATTTGGGTGGGCGCGGCCGCGCACGCGATACACGCGGCGCAGGCGTGGTCGTGGCAGCTGCGGCTGCATCGCCCTTCCTGGCCTCCTTGGCCTCTTCGATCCGCCAGCGCAGCTCACCCATGGCACCGCGGATGGAGGGCAACGATTTCTCCGGTGCGAAGCTGGCCAGGCCCGCCTCGGTCGGCAGCTCGATGTTGATCGACAGCCGGTCGGCGTACCGACCCGCTGCGGCCAGCAGTTCCGGCGACGCTTCGGGAATGGTCTTGAGGTGGATGTAGCCGGCGAAGCGATGCTCCTCGCGCAGCACGCGCGCGACCTCGACCATGCGCTCCATGGTGTAGTCCGCGTTGCGGATGATGCCGCTGGAAAGGAACAACCCTTCGATGTAGTTGCGCTTGTAGAAGTCCATGGTCAGCGCGACGACCTCGTCCACGCTGAACCGCGCGCGCTGCACGTTGCTGGATACCCGGTTGACGCAGTACGCGCAGTCGTAGATGCAGAAATTGGTCAGCAGGATCTTCAGCAGCGACACGCAACGGCCATCGGGGGTGTAGCTGTGGCAGATGCCGGGGCCGTCGGTGCTGCCGATGCCGCCGGACGCGCGCGAATCGCGCCGCCCCGCGCCGCTGGAGGCACAGGACGCGTCGTACTTGGCGGCATCGGCCAGGATCGCCAGTTTGTGTATGGTCTCCATGCGCAAACGCTAGGGCAGGGCGGTCTCATCCTGTGAGATCGCCCGTATGGAAGATGAAGAGTTCATCTTCGGCGGCATCAGGGATGTGCGTCGAACCAGGCCACGATGCGGGCGGGCGAGCTGGTGAACCAGGCATGGGCACCCAGCGCTTCGGTGTACAGCGCGGTCTCGATCCCCTGCGCCTGCAGGCGGCCGTAATACGCGTTCATCGTCCACCACGGCACCACCGGATCGATGAAACCGTGCAGGAACAGCGTCGGCGGATGGTCGGCCGGCAGCACCTCGGGCACGGTGCACATCGGCCCACCGCAGGTCGCATACGAACCGGACTGCACGGCCAGCGCGCGGAACTCGCCGGGGAAGGACACCGCCATGCGGCTGGTGTTGTAGCCGCCGCTGGAAATGCCGGTGGCGTAGCGCCGCAGCGGATCGAGCGGGCCGAACGTGCCGGCGGCGATCGCATCGAACACGTTGCCGAGGAAGTCGTAGTCGGTGCCCAGCTCATAGGTGCTGGACAGCCCGGGCAGGTTGGTCTGCCAGAACAGATCGGCCGGTGCGGCGGGCGCGACCACCGCGTAGCCGTGGTCGAGCAGGCGCTGGATCAGCTTGCCTTCGTGGAAACCGCCAAACGGGTCGGTGTCGGCATAGTGGAAGTCTTCCAGCGGGAAGAACGACCCCTGGTACAGCAGCACCACCGGCCAGCCCTGCGGCGGTGGTGTGCCGACCGGCAGCTGGTAGGTGACCCGGCGTTGTCCCACCACACCCGAATCGATCCAGGCGGTCTGATGGGTACAGCTGACCTCCGCCGGCCGTAGCAGCGTGCGTGCGCGTTCGGTGCAGCGCGATTGCGCCAGCGCGTTGCCCCATGGCAATGCCAGCAGGCAGAGCAGCAGGGCCCAAGGACGAAGACGAAACTGATGCATGCCGAGCTCCCTGCCAGGCCACGTCGGTGGGCGCGGCGTTCCAGATCGCGGGCCGGGCATTGCCCGGCCGCCCCGTTGCAGTGGTATTCCAGCACGTCCGCGTGAATGCGGCGCGAGCGCGTGGCTAGAAGGTGACCTTCACCGAATCGGCGCTGTAGCTGGCCGGCCCATGGAACACCACTTCGATGTTGTTGTCATCCGGATCCAGCGCGAAGGCAGCGTAGTAACCGGGATGATACGGACGCTCGCCGGGCGCGCCGTTGTCGGTGCCGCCACTGGCCAACGCGGCCGTGTGGAACGCCTCCACGGTGGCGCGGTCGCGCGCCTGGAACGCCAAGTGGTGGCGCCCGGTGAGACGACCGGCCGCGGCGTCGCTGTCGGCGCTGGAAACAAACAGTTCGTCGGCCCAGAAGTAGGTGTCGCCTTCGCCGGCGATGGGAATGCCGATGGTGTCAAACACCGCCTGATAGAAACGGCGGCTGGCGGGGAGGTCCTTGACCACCAGTTGCAGGTGGTCGATCAGGCGGCCGCGATGCAGTTCCATGGTTTCCATGCGCACTCCAAAGGATGGGCAGGTGCACAGGTATACACCGGGGCGGAGGGCGCGACATGCACGTTGCTGACTGCGTGGGGGGGGGCGGACAACAGCGCACCCGGCATGCGGACCGGGGGGCGGTTCCCACGTGGACACCGCACCCTCCAAGGGCACGGCGCCGCTGCCGGATCAGGCGACCGGGGTGTTGGAGATGATCTCCACCCAGTAGCCGTCGGGGTCCTTGATGAAGGCCAGATGCTTCATGCGGCCGTCTTCGAGGCGCTTCTGGTAGGGCACGTCGAGGGCATCGAAGCGCTTGCAGGCGACCTGGATGTCCGGCACGGACACGCAGATGTGGCCGAAACCGCGCGGGTCGCTGTTGCCGTCGTGGTAGACCGGGCCGTCCTGGCTCTCGGTGCCGTGGTTGTGGGTCAGCTCCAGCACGCCGGGGATGCCGGCCATCCACACGCGGCGCGCGTCATCGCCGGCCGGGATCTGCGTGCCTTCCGGCAGCAGGGCCAGGAAATACAGGCTGAACTGCGCCTCGGCGAAGTCGCGCTGGTCGATCAGGCGGAAGCCCAGCACGCGGGTGTAGAAATCCAGCGAGGCGGCGCTGTCCTTCACGCGCAGCATGGTGTGGTTGAACACGAAACCGGTGGTTTCGGCCGGAACCTGCGCGGCGACGCCGGGCTGGGACTGCAGGGAAGCAAGGCTCATGGGGGGACATCCTGTGGCAGCGGGGGCCGTGGGTTCACGGCCATGGCGCCCATTTTAGCGGGGCGGCTGCAAGGCGACGTAGAATGCTGCGTCTCCTTGCACAGTCCTGGCCATGTCGCAGCGTGAATGGGTGGCTGCCGCCATCCGCAAGATCGAAGCCGATTTCAACCGTTCGGCCGATACCCACCTGATCCCGATGGATCTGCCCGGGCATGCCGGCATCGACCTGTACTTCAAGGACGAATCCAGCCACCCCACCGGCAGCCTCAAGCATCGCCTGGCGCGCTCACTGTTCCTGTATGCGCTGACCAACGGCTGGCTGCGCGAGGGACGCCCGGTGATCGAGGCCTCCAGCGGCTCCACGGCGGTGTCTGAGGCGTACTTCGCACGGCTGCTGGGCCTGCCGTTCATCGCGGTGATGCCGGCCACCACCTCACCGGAGAAGATCGCCGCGATCGAGTTCCATAGCGGCCGTTGCCACCTGGTCGAGCGCGCCTGCGATCTCAATGGCGATTCGGAGCGACTCGCCCGCGAAACCGGCGGCCACTTCATGGACCAGTTCACCTACGCCGAGCGCGCCACCGACTGGCGCGCCAACAACAACATTGCCGAGTCCATCTTCAAGCAGATGGCCGAGGAACCGAACCCGGTGCCAGAGTGGATCGTGTGCAGCCCGGGCACCGGCGGTACCGCGGCCACGCTGGGCCGCTACGTCAGTTACCGCCGGCATGACACCCGCATCCTGTGCGCCGACCCGGAAGTGTCGGTGTTCTATGACGGCTACTGCGCGGCGCTGGCCGGCCAGCCGTGGCGCGAGCTGACCTGCAGCGGGGGCTCGCGGGTGGAAGGCATCGGCCGGCCGCGGGTGGAATCCAGCTTCATTCCGACCAGTGTCGATGCGATGGTCAAGGTGCCCGATGCGCTGAGCCTGGCCGCGATGCGCCACGTGAGCCGCCAGCTGGGGCGTCGCGTCGGCGGGTCCACCGGCACCAATTTCATCGGCGTGCTGCAGGCCGCCGAGCTGATGCGCCAGGCCGGGCGCAGCGGGTCGATCGTGACCATCCTGTGCGACAGCGGCGAGCGCTACGCGCACAGCTACTACAACCCGGAGTGGTATCCGCGCCAGGGCATCGACGTGGAACAGGCCGATGCGGTGATTGCGGCGGCGGTGGCCGGGCAGGGCTTGCCGGCGTTGCCCTGTACGTCGCTTGAGGCACTGTATTGAGTTGTAGAGCCGACCGTTGGTCGGCTGCTCTTGCCGTGACGCCGTAAATCAGCCGACCAACGGTCGGCTCTACGCCTGCACGCGCTGGTAGGCATCCAGCACGGTGTCGCGCAAGACCGGTGGCAGGGTTTCATACGTTGCTGACAGATCATCGAACTGCAGGGACAGGTCCACGCCGATGCGTTGACCGGCCTGCACGGCCAGGATCACCAGCAGCGTGCACAGGACGAATTCGCGCTCGTGGCCGGGTTCGCAGCGGATCGCGCCGCGCTCGATCACTTCATACGGATACCAGAGCTGGTCGTCCTGCAGCCGCCCGGCCTGCGGGCCGACCACCTGCGCCAGGGCGGCGCGATGGCGCGGCTGTTCGTCGGCCTTCCCGAGCGCGGCGATCCAGTCCAGTTCGGCGGTGCTGGCCGTGCCGATCAGCGCGAAATGCGACTGTGCGTAGGTGAACTCATCCATGATCGCGCCGCAATGCCAGCGTAGGAGGCTCCAGCCTCGGTCGGCGCCCGTCAGTCGCGCGTGAACATCGGCTGGCCGATCCGGGGCGGTGCATCGCCTGCAGGGCTTGTGCCGGACCGGGGGCAATGCCATATCGTGGGGGAATGCCGCTGCCGCGGCCCCGTTGTCTGGAGATGCCTGTGACCCCCACCAACCCCCTGCTCGATTTTTCCGGCCTGCCGCGCTTCGACGCGATCCAGCCTGAGCACATCGCCCCGGCGATCGACGCGCTGTTGGCCGAGGCCGACGCCGCGGTGACAGCGGCCGAAACCGTCAGCCCGGTGACCTGGGCCAGCTTCGTGGTGCCGCTGGACGATGCCACCGAGCGCCTGTGGCGCGCCTGGGGCCAGGTTGGCCACCTGCAGGGCGTGGTGAACACCCCGGTGCTGCGCGAGGCCTACAACGCCAACCTGCCCAAGGTGACCCGCTTCGGCAGCGCGCTGGGCCAGAACCTGGCGTTGTTCCAGCAGTACCGCGCACTGGCTGCCGCACCGGAAGCGGCGCAGTACGATGACGCCCGACGCAAGGTGCTGGACAACGCCCTGCGCGACTTCCGCCTGGGCGGCGCCGAGCTGGATGACGCCGGCAAGGCGCGCTTCAGTGCGATCAAGGAAGAACTGTCGGCGCTGTCGGCGACGTTCTCGCAGAACGTGCTTGACGCGACCGATGCCTGGTCGCTGCACGTGGAAGATCCGGCCGAGCTGGCCGGGCTCCCCGACGATGTGATCGCCGCGGCACGTGCGGCAGCGGAGAAGGACGGTCTGTCCGGCTGGAAGTTGACCCTGCAGATGCCGTGTTACCTGCCGGTGCTGACCTATGCCACGCACCGCCCGCTGCGCGAGGCGCTGTACCGTGCCAACGCGCTACGCGCCTCCGAGTTCGGCGATGCCGCGTGGGACAACAGCGCCAACATCGACCGTGTGCTGGCCCTGCGTGCCGAACTGGCCGCGCTGCTGGGCTTTGCCAACTACGCCGAGTACTCCATCGCCACCAAGATGGCCGAAGACGCCGCGCAGGTGCTCGGCTTCCTGCGCGACCTGGCCGCGCGCGCCAAGCCGCATGCGCAGCGCGACCGCGCTGAACTGGACGCGTTCGCGCGCGACGAACTGGGCCTGCAGACGCTGGAGGCCTGGGACCTGGCGTTTGCCAGCGAGCAGCTCAAGCAGGCCCGCTACAGCTATTCCGAGCAGGAAGTGAAGCAGTACTTCACTGAGCCCAAGGTGCTCGCTGGACTGTTCGCCGTGATCGAAGGCTTGTACGGGCTGCAGGTGCAGCCGGACACGGCGCCGGTCTGGCATCCGGACGTGCGTTTCTTCCGCCTGGTCGATGCGCAGGGCGCGTTGGTGGGGCAGTTCTACCTGGACCTGTACGCACGCGAAGGCAAGCGCGGGGGCGCGTGGATGGACGATTGCCGCAACCGTCGCGATACCGCGGCCGGCGTGCAGACCCCGCTGGTGTACCTGGTGTGCAACTTCGGCAAGGGCGCCGAGGGCAAGCCGGCCACCTTCAGCCACGACGAAGTCACCACCCTGTTCCATGAAATGGGCCATGGGCTGCATCAACTGCTGACCCGCATCGGCGAGCTTGGCGTGGCCGGCATCAACGGTGTGGAATGGGATGCGGTGGAGCTGCCCAGCCAGTTCATGGAGAACTTCTGCTGGGAGTGGGAGCGGGTGCAGGGCATGACCGCGCACGTGGACAGCGGCCAGCCGCTGCCGCGCGCGCTGTTCGATCGCATGCTGGCTGCGCGCAACTTCCAGAGCGGCATGTTCACCGTGCGCCAGCTCGAATTCGCGCTGTTCGACATGCAACTGCACAGCAGCTTCGATCCGCTGCAGGACACCGTGCTGCAGCTGCTCGAGCGCGTGCGCGACGAAGTGGCGGTCAACCGCCCGCCGGCATGGAACCGCTTCCCGCATCAGTTCAGCCATATCTTCGCCGGCGGCTATGCGGCCGGGTACTACAGCTACAAGTGGGCCGAGGTGCTCAGCGCTGATGCGTATGCCGCGTTCGAGGAAGCGCCGGGCAACACCGCCGACACCGGCAGGCGCTTCCGCGACGAAGTGCTGTCACGCGGCGGCAGCCGCAGTGCGGCGGAAAACTTCGCCGCCTTCCGTGGGCGCGCGCCCCGCGTGGATGCGCTGCTGCGGCACAACGGCATGGCGGGGTAAACCGCCCGGCGGCGGCAGCGCATTCCGGAGGAAGGGGGCGTAGAGCCGAGCCATGCTCGGCTGACGCGCTGCAGACCCGGAACGAAGGGCAGCGACCGTGACGACGGGCAGGCACCGTGGCGAAGAGCAGGCGCCGTGACGAAGGGCAGCCACCGTGACGACAGGCAGGCACCGGGACGAAGAGCAGCCGAGCATGGCTCGGCTCTACCGGCCATGCGGGCCGTGCGGGCCGGTTTCATTCGGCGTAGATCATTTTCCGGGTCATGCCGCCATCCACCACGTGGTCCTGCCCGGTGATGAAGCCGGACAGGTCCGACAGCAGGAACACCGCCAGCGCGCCGATATCTTCCGGCTGGCCCACCCGCCCGACCGGGTGCTGTGCATGGTCGCGGCGCGACAGCGTCGGCGTGCGGCGGCGCGCCGGCCCCTGCCAGGCATCGGTGGTGATCCAGCCCGGGCTGATGCTGTTGACCCGCACGGCCGGGCCTTCGCTCAGCGCCAGCGCATGGGTGAACGCCACCAGCCCGCCCTTGGCGGCGGCATAGGCCTCGCTGTCCGCCTCGGACTGCCATGCACGGGTCGAGGCGATGTTGATGATCGCCCCGTCGTGTTCGCGCAGGGCCGGCAGCGCGTGCTTGCTGCACAGGAACGCGCCGTGCAGGCTGGACAGCCGGCGCTGCCATTCGGCCAGCGTCATTGCCGCCAGCGGCGTGCCATGCGCGCTGGCGATGCCGGCGTTGTTGACCAGCCCATCGATGCGGCCGAAGCGTTTGAGCGTCGCCTTCACCAGCGCCTGCACGCTGCGTTCGTTGGCCACGTCCGCGCGCTGGAAGGCCGCGCGTTCGGGCAATGCCCACTCCTTCAGGCAGGCCTTGCCGGCATCGGCATCGAGGTCGGCGATCATTACGCTGCCGCCGGCACCCAGTACCGCCTGCGCGATGCCGCGGCCCACGCCCTGCGCACCGCCGGTGACGATCACCACGCGATCGCGCAGCGGCTGCGGTGCCCACTCGGCAATGGCCGGGGTCAGTGGCACCGTGAGTTGTCCTTGCGCCCGAGCAGGCGCGTCCAGCCTTCCACGCCCAGCTTGTCCAGCGTTTCGATGTTGCGCTCCACGATCACGTCCGGGTCCGGGAACGCGGCCACGGCGCGCTCGACGCTGTCTTCGCGTAGCAGGTGCAGGGTCGGGTAGGGCGAACGGTTGGTGTAGTTGCTGACGTCATCGGTGGCCGCCCCGGCGAACTGGTACTGCGGGTGGAAACTGGCCACCTGCAGGATGCCCTGCAGGTCCAGCGCCTCGATCGCGGCATCGGCGTTGTCGAGGAAATCGTTGTACTCCAGGAAGTCGCCCAGCACGTGCGGATGCACGATCAGCGTGGTGTCGATCTGCTCGGCCGGGGTGTCGCGCAGCAGTACGAGTTCCTCGGCCAGTTCCTCCACCAGTGCCTCCGGGGTGGTGGCATCGCTGAGCACGAAACGCACCTGGTCCTTGACGTACACCGCCTTGGCGAACGGGCACAGGTTCAGCCCGATGACGATCTGCTCCAGCCAGGTGCGGGTTTCGGCGATGAAATCGGTGCCGTCCGGGGCGCTGCTGTCGGTGAAGCGGTCATCGTTCATGGCGGGCGGTATCGCGGGCTGGGCAGGCGATTGTAAGGCGCAGGACGGCACGGGCGCGTATCGGCGCGGACAGGGTACTGCTCGGCGACCGGCCCCCCACCGCATGCCTACTGTCCATTAACTGGACAGTGGGCATGCTGCAAAGTCCTTGTGCGGCAAGCACTTGTGCCGAATGCGGCCAGTGGCCAATAGGCAGCGCCGCCGTGCGGGTATTGAATGTCCGGGTGAACCAGAACGATAAAGGCGAGCAGACAATGACTGAAACATCCTCCTTCCTTCCCACGGATCTGTGGTCCGGCAAACTGTTCGACGGCACGTGGCAGACCGGCGCCGGCGTCCAGGACGTGATCGAACCGGCCACCGGCAACACCCTCGGGAAGATCGCCATGACCGACCCGGCCGGCATCGCCGCGGCCGCTGCCACCGCCGCCAAGGCGCAGCGCGAATGGGCCGCCGCCCCGTACGAGACGCGCGCCCAGGTACTTCGCCGCGCTGCGCAGTTGGCCGAGCAGTACAACGATGACATCGTGCAGTGGCTGGTCCGCGAAAGCGGCTCCACCCGGCTCAAGGCCGGCTCCGAAGCGAAGGTGAACACCAAGGCGCTGCACGAAGCGTCCGCGCTGCCCTCGCGCAGCATCGGCGAAGTGCTGCCCTCCGAACCCGGCCGCCTCAACCTGGCGCGGCGGCGTCCCCTCGGCGTGGTCGGGGTGATCGCACCGTTCAATTTCCCGCTGTACCTGGCCATGCGGGCGGTCGCGCCGGCGCTCGCGCTGGGCAATGCGGTGGTGCTCAAGCCCGATCCGCGGACCGCCGTGTGCGGCGGCTTCGTCATCGCGCGCCTGTTCGAGCTGGCCGGGTTGCCGGCCGGCCTGCTGCACGTGCTGCCCGGGGACGGCGCCGCCGGTGCCGCGCTCACCAGCGATCCCAACATCGCCATGATCCAGTTCACCGGTTCCACCGGTGCCGGGCGCAAGGTCGGCGAGGCGGCGGGCAAGCACCTGAAGAAAGTCTCGCTGGAACTGGGCGGGAAGAATTCGCTGATCATCCTGGACGACGCCGACCTCGACCTGGCCGTCGCCAACACCGCCTGGGGCGTGTACCTGCACCAAGGTCAGATCTGCATGGCCACCGGCCGCGTGCTGGTCCAGCGCAGCATCCATGCGCGCTTCCTGGAGAAACTGGTGGCCAAGGCTAGGTCGCTCAAGGTCGGTGATCCGGCGACGGGCGATGTGGCGATCGGTCCGCTGATCAACGCACAGCAGCGTGACCACGCCGCACGCATCGTCGCCCAGGCGCAGGCCGCCGGTGCCACCCTGGCCACGGGCGGTGGCTACAAGGACCTGTTCTTCGAACCGACGGTGCTCAGCGATGTGGGCCACGACAACCCGGCCTTCCGCGAAGAGATCTTCGCGCCGGTCGCGGTGGTGGTGCCGTTCGATACCGACGACGATGCCGTCGCGCTGGCCAACGACAGCGAGTACGGCCTGTCGATGGCGATCGTGTCGAGCAATGTCGGTCGCGCGCTCACGCTCGGCGAGCAGCTGCGTACCGGCCTGCTGCACATCAACGACCAGACCGTCAACGATGAGGTGATCAATCCGTTCGGTGGCGTCGGCGCGTCCGGCAACGGCACCAGCATCGGCGGTCCGTCGAACATCGACGAGTTCACCCAGTGGCAGTGGCTGACCGTCAAGGGCGAAGCGCCCGCCTACCCGATCTGAGAAGGAAACCGACATGACCGCAACAACCGAACTGCGCGACATCACCGTGGCCGTGGTGCGCGAGAAGGAACAGCCGTTCACCATCGAAAAGGCCCGCATCCGCGGCCCGCAGGACGACGAAGTGCTGGTGCGCGTGGTGGCCACCGGCCTGTGCCATACCGACCTGATCGTGCGCGACCAGTACTACCCGGTGCCGCTGCCTGCGGTGCTTGGCCATGAAGGCGCGGGTATCGTCGAAGCGCTTGGCCCGGGCGTGAAGGACCTCAAGGTCGGCGACCACGTCGTGCTGACCTACGGCGCCTGTGGCCACTGCAATCCCTGCAGCGGCGGCCACGGTGCGTACTGCAAGGATTTCTTCGGGCTCAACTTCGGCGGTGGCGCGCTGGATGGTTCCACCGCCATCCAGGATCCGGACGGCAACCCGCTGCACGATCATTTCTTCGCGCAGTCTTCCTTCGCCACCTATGCGCTGAGCCGCGAGAACAACGCCATCAAGGTGCCCGAGGATGCGCCGATCGAACTGCTTGGCCCGCTCGGCTGCGGCATCCAGACCGGTGCCGGCGCGGTGATCAACTCGCTCAAGGTCAGCGCCGGCAGCAGCTTCGCCAGCTTTGGTGCCGGTGCCGTCGGCCTGAGCGCGGTGATGGCCGCCCGCGTTGCCGGGGCGACCACCATCATCGCCATCGATGTGGTGCCGTCGCGATTGGCGCTGGCCAAGGAACTGGGCGCCACCCACGTGATCAACAGCCGCGAGGTGGATGTGGTTGACGCCGTGCGCGAGATCACCGGCGGCGGTGCCAACTTCGCGCTGGAATCCACCGGTCGCCCGGAGGTGCTGGCACAGGGCATCGAAGCGCTTGGCGGGCGCGGCGTGATCGGTGTGGTCGGTGCGCCGAAGCTGGGCACCAAGGCCGAGTTCGACGTCAACAACCTGCTGCTCGGCGGGCGCAGCATCCGTGGCATCGTCGAGGGCGACAGCGTGCCCAAGGTGTTCATCCCGCAGCTGGTGCAGCTGTACCAGCAGGGCCGCTTCCCGTTCGACAAGCTGGTCAGGTTCTATCCGCTGGACCAGATCAACCAGGCGGCTGAAGACAGCACCCGCGGGGTGACCCTCAAGCCGATCCTGACCCTGGGCAAGTGAAACAATCCGTCGCGGACATGGGTATCCGCGACGGCACAGGCAGTCAGGTTGCCGGGTGTACGCTGTCAGTCCCCTGGGAGGTGACCGATGGCTGTGATGCAACGGGAACAGCAGCAGGTACTGGCTGCCGCGCGCCAGCGCTTCGCCGACGGCGGGGCGCTGGCCGAATCGTTGCTGGCGCCGTCGGTGCAGCGTTCCTGGGAGCGCTCACGGCTGGCCGGCGTGCAACCGTGGCAGGCGCCGCATTACGCGCCGCTGGCGACCTCCGGTCCGCGCCTGGAAGACCCGGCCGACCGCCGCCTGGCGCGTTGCGTCCGCGAGGACCTCGACCACCTCTGGGCCGCCTTCGGCGGACGCCAGTGGACCCTGTTCTGCGTCAATGCCGACGGCACGGTCGTGGCCCAGCGCGAGCATGGCCTGGCGGACGTGCCGGTGCTGCGCCCGATCCAGATAGGCAGACGCCTGCGCGAGATCGATATCGGCACCACCGCACCAGCATGCAGCCTCGCCGACGATGCGCCTGCACTGGTACGCGGCAACGAACACTACCTGGACCGCTTCGCCTCGGTGTTCTGCCTGAGCGTGCCGCTGCACGGACTGGACGGACAGGTCCTGGGCGCATTGGACATCACCGGCACCGGCGAACGCGATGCTGAACTGCTGCACGGCTATTTCCGCCAGGCCGCGCTGTCCACCGAAAACCGCCTCATGCGCGAACACCGGCCCTGCCACCTGTTGGCCGTGCAGCACGACGCGCGCTGGCTGCATTCTCCGTTGCAGGGCCTGCTGGCGGTGGAAGAAGACGGCCACATCCGTGCCGCCAACCGCGTCGCGCGGCGCCTGTTCGGCCTGCCCCGACGCGGCCCGCTGCCCCTGCTGACCCTCGATGCCCTGTTCGCTGGCGCCAGCGTGCACCAGCGCCGCCGCCTGCTGCAGGCGGGCCCTGCGTACCGTGTACGCCTTGCCGAAGACAGCGCCGTGCAGGTGCAGTACCTGCGTGGACCGCTTGCGGCACGCGCCGGGGTGGGGAGCGATGCATACGTCCGCGAGGTCGGTAGCCGTTCGTTGCGCGCGCTGACCACGCAAAGCGTGCGCGATGCCGTGGCCGCGCACCAGGGCAACGTCACCGCAGCGGCGCGCCAGCTGGGTATTTCGCGCACAACGCTCTACAAGCACCTGCGCGGATAGATGTGCGTGGTTGCCGGCCAGCTGCCGGCAATGCCAGCGGAGGATCCGCGTTCGATCAATCGCGGAAATTGTCGAACTGCAGCGGAACCTCGAAGGTCTCCTTCCTCAGCAGCGCCATCGCATCCTGCAGGTCGTCGCGCTTCTTGCCCGTCACCCGCAGCTTGTCGCCGTTGATCTGGCTGTCCACCTTCAGCTTGGCTTCCTTGATCTTCGCCGCGATCTTCTTGGCCACCTTCTGCTCGATGCCCTGCTTGACCGTGATCTTCTGCCGCGCACCGGCAAGATTGGATTCGATGTCACCAAACTCCAGGCACGCCGCGTCGATCTTCCGCGCGGTCAGCCGCTGGCGCAGGATGTCGGTCATCTGCTGCAGCTGGAAATCGCTCGGCGCGGACTGGGTGATCACGCTGTCTTCCAGCACGAACTCCGCCTCCACCCCCTTGAAATCGAAGCGCGTGGACAGCTCGCGGTTGGCCTGGTCGACCGCGTTGGTCAACTCGTGGGTGTCGACTTCGGAAACAACGTCAAAAGAGGGCATGGGCAAACTCCAGCGGATGAATGCCCACATTCTATCAAGCCACCATGGACGGCCCGGCCAAGGCGGCGATAATGGGCCATGAACACGCAGAAATCCCCCACCCGCGCCGTCGCCTGGATGCTCATCGCCGTCGCCTGCTTCTCGCTGATGGATGCGGGCATGAAGCAGCTCTCGGCCAGCTACCCCACCTTGCAGGTCACTTTCCTGCGCGGCGCCGCCTCGCTGCCATTCGTGCTGGTCTGGGTGCTGGCCACCGCCGGCCCGCGCTCGCTGGTGCCCCGGCGCTGGGCCCTGCACCTGCTGCGCGGCGTGCTCGGCATGGCGATGATCGGCTGCTTCGTCTACGCCCTGCGCAGCCTGCCGCTGTCCACCGCCTACACCATCTACTTCGTCGCCCCGCTGCTGATCGCCGCGCTCTCGGTGCCGCTGCTGGGCGAGCACGTGGGCCCGCGCCGCTGGATCGCCATCGGCATCGGCCTGGTCGGGGTGCTGGTGGTGCTGCGTCCGGGCATGGGCGGCTTCATCTCCATCCCCGGGCTGATGGTGTTGCTGGCCGCCACCGCCTACGCGGTCGCCGCGATCACCGTCAGCATGCTCACCCGCACCGACACCCCGCAGTCGATGGTGGTGTGGTTCCTGGTGATCATGGCCATCGGCGCCGGCCTGCTGGCCCTGCCGGACTGGCAGCCGTTGCAGCTCGGCCACGCCGCGCTGATCGCCGGCATGGGTCTGGCCGGGGCAGGGGGCCAGGTCGCCCTGACCCGCGCCTTCCAGCTCGGCGAGGCATCGATGATCGCTCCGCTGGAATACACCGGGCTGGTCTGGGTGATCGGCTGGGACCTGCTGTTCTGGGGCGCGCTGCCGGATGGGGCGACCTGGCTGGGCGCGGCGATCATCGTCGCCTCCGGCCTGTACCTGCTGCACCGCGAGCGCATCCGCCAGGTCCAGCCGCCCACACCGCTGGACCATCCCTGAGCCCGCGCGGGGCCCGCCCGGCCCCGATCACGCTGCCTTAGAACCAAACGGAATATCATTGCGCGCTGCCGCACGGGCCAGGGCCGTCCCGCGCTGGTAGGCTGCACGCCCCCTCCCGTCGATGCCCGGTTGACCGCGAAGTGATCGAGTTCCAGCGCCTGCACAAATCCTATGCCGTCGGCGGCCGCGCGATCGCCGCGCTGCAGCCGCTGGACCTGACCATCGAGGCCGGCGAAGTGTTCGGCATCATCGGCCATTCCGGTGCGGGCAAATCGACCCTGATCCGCCTGATCAACCGGCTCGAGGAACCCACCGGTGGGCGCCTGCTGATCAACGGCGAGGATGTCACCGCGCTCGACGCGGCCGGCCTGCGCGTGCTGAGGCGGAAGATCGGCATGATCTTCCAGCACTTCAACCTGCTGTCCTCGCGCACGGTGGCCTCCAATGTCGCCTTCCCGCTGGAACTGGCCGGTACCCCGCGCGCGGAAATCGACGCGCGCGTGGACGAATTGCTGCACACCGTCGGCCTGGAGGCGCACGCGGGCAAGTACCCCGCGCAGCTGTCGGGCGGCCAGAAGCAGCGCGTCGGCATCGCCCGCGCGCTGGCCACCCGTCCGCAGATCCTGCTGTGCGATGAGGCCACCAGCGCGCTGGACCCGCAGACCACCGCCTCGGTGCTCAAGCTGCTGGGCAGGATCAACCGCGAACTCGGCCTGACCATCGTGCTGATCACCCACGAGATGGACGTGATCCGCCGCGTCTGCGACCGCGTGGCCGTGCTCGATGCCGGCCACCTGGTCGAAACCGGCCCGGTCACCGACGTTTTCCTGCACCCGCAACATCCGACCACGCGGCGCTTCGTCAACGAGTCCGAACAGGTCGACGAAGGCGAGCTGCACAAGGACTTCCAGGCCGTGGCCGGGCGCATCGTGCGCCTGACCTTCCTGGGTGCGGACACTTACGAACCGCTGCTGGGCCGCATCGCGCGCGACACCGGCGTGGACTACAACATCCTGTCCGGCCGCATCGACCGGATCAAAGACACCCCGTATGGCCAGCTGACCGTGTCGCTGGTCGGGGGCGACGTGCAGGCCGCGCAGGCCGGTTTCGTCGCCGCCGGTGTCCACCTCGAGGAGCTGCGTCGATGATCCTGGCTGCTGCAGGCGGCTTCTTCCGCCATCTCGATGCGGGCAAGTGGGCCGATATCGGCCAGGCCACGCTGGATACCCTGCTGATGCTCGGCGGCTCGCTGCCGCTGACCCTGGTCATCGGCCTGCCGCTGGGCGTGCTGCTGTTCCTTACCGGCTCGCCGCAGCTGCATCGCAAACCGGTGCTGTACGGCGCGCTGGCGCTGTTGGTCAACCTGCTGCGCTCGGTGCCCTTCATCATCCTGATGATCGTGCTGATTCCGCTCACGCTGTGGATGATGGGTACCTCGCTGGGTGTGCGCGGGGCGATCGTGCCGCTGGTGATCGGTGCAGCGCCGTTCTATGCACGGCTGGTGGAAACCGCCCTGCGCGAAGTCGACCGTGGCGTCATCGAAGCCACCCAGGCGATGGGCGCCACCACCTGGCAGCTGGTCACCCGCGTATTGCTGCCCGAAGCGCGCCCCGGCCTGATCGCCGGCGCCACTGTTACCGTGATCGCGCTGATCGGCTTCACCGCGATGGGCGGTGCGATCGGCTCGGGCGGTCTGGGCGACCTGGCGTTCCGCGATGGCTACCAGCGCTCGCACACCGACGTGGCGCTGGTCACCGTGGTGCTGCTGCTGGTGCTGGTGCAGGCCCTGCAGATGCTGGGCGATTGGCTGGTGACGCGCTACAGCCGGAAGTGATTGGCAGGCACTTCAGGTCATGCCGGTTTGCGTGACCGCCATCTGTGTTATATTCCGTTTGGCGTAATACGCTGGGCGGAATGATCCAATCCTTCCGCTGCCGTCATACGCTCGCTCTGTTTGATGGGCGATGTCCTCGCCAGTTTCGCGGGTTCCAGTCACTGGCGGAGCGCAAGCTGCAGATCCTGGACGCGGCACAGACGCTGCAATTCCTGCGCAGCCCGCCCGGAAATCGGCTCGAAGCGCTTTGCGGCGATCGACGCGGACAGCACAGTATCCGCATCAATGCGCAGTGGCGGTTGTGTTTTGTCTGGACCGACAACGGTCCGCATGACGTCGAGATCGTCGATTACCACTGAGGTGCCACGCATGAGCCGACCCATCAACAAACTCAGGGCCGTCCACCCCGGCGAGATCCTCCGCGAGGAGTTCCTGCGGCCCTTGCAGCTGAGCATCACCGGGCTGGCGCGGGCACTGGATGTGCCGCCTACGCGTCTGCACGCGATCGTGCACGAAACCCGCGGCGTCACGGCCGACACCGCAGTACGGCTGGCACGTCACTTTGGTGGCGATGCCGCCTCGTGGTTGGCCCTGCAGGCCGAATACGACCTCAAGACGCTCCCCACCCGCCGGGAAATCGAGAGCAGGGTGCAGCCACGCCAGGCGGCGTGACCACCGGCATCAGCGGACGTTCGGGACCTCATAGCCCAGCCGGTCCACCTGCTCGGGGTGCTGCGGCACGCGCTTGAGCTTGTCGGTATTGACCCCGTACTCGTCGCGCAGGCGGGTGGCCAGTTCCTTGTACAGGTCCTTGTCCATGTCCGGCTTGCGCGCGAAGATCCAGGCCATCTCGCGGCCCGGGTAGCCGAGCATCGCCCATGAGTAGTCCGGAGCCACTTCCAGCACGCGGGTATGGGTCGGCACGACCTTGTAGAACCAGGTACGCCAGTTGTGGTTGCCGCTGTCCTCGTCCACCGAGGCACGCACGGTCAGCTGCTGCTGCGGTTCGGAGAAGCCGTTGCGGTAGCGGTAGGTGATGCTCACCTTCTGGTCGCCACGCAGGCTGAATTCGTTGACGCTGGCCACGTGGCCGCGTTCGACCGGATTGGGAACACGGCCGATCACATACCAGGTGCCCATGAACCGCTGCAGGTCGATCGGAGCGCCTGTCGATTCGCTGGCCACCGGTGCCGGGGTCGGCTTGGCCTCGTGGCGGAAGGCGCAGGCGGACAGCAGCGACAGCGTCGACAGCAACAGGACAGCGCGAAGCGGGCGGTTCAGAGACATGCGGCAGGAGGCTCCAGTGGCTGGCAGGGGCATGGTGGGTGGGACGACGGAGAACGTCAATGGTGGCGTTCACACTGGCCCTCCATGCGGCGGCGACAGGTCGCAGCCAGTGAGATGGTGGCACGGCAAGGTGACGCATCACTTTCGCACGGAGTCGTGTCATGCCCTTGTCGTCTTCGCGTCGTCAACCACGTTCACACGGTCCCTCGCGCACCGCCAGCGCGCCCGATCCGCAGGTGCTGCGCTGGGTCCGGCAACTCGCCCTGGCGGGACTGGCCCTGGTCCTGGTGTGGCCGGCCGCCCGCGGCAGCAGTGTCTGGCTGGGCTGGTTGCCGCTGTGGCTGGTCGGCATGCCGTTGCTGGCCTGGTGGAGCCTGTACCGGTTCCGGCTGCCGCAGCTTCTGCTACGCCGCCGCAGCACGCGCCGTCGCGGCCCACAGGCCCGCCGCCGCACCCGCGTGGCGCCGCGTACCGCGCGCCCTGACCTTCGACACGGGAGCGCCGGCCAGACCGTGTGATAGCGTCCGGGGCTTATGACTGCCTGGAGCTTCAATGTCCAACATCGCTTCGGCCTGCCTGATGGCAGGCCTGATCACGGCCGGTACGGTGGGTACCGCCATGGCCGCTGAGACCCCCGCCGACCCTTACGCGTGGCTGGAAGACGTCACCGGCGACAAGTCGCTGGACTGGGTCAAGCAGCAGAACGCCAAATCCGAAGGCCGCCTGGCCCAGACCCCGGCGTTCAAGCAGATGGAAGCCAGCATCCGCGAGGTGCTCGATTCGGACGCCAAGATCCCCGGCGTGCAGAAGATCGGCGACTACTACTACAACTTCTGGAAGGACAAGCAGCACGAGCGCGGCCTGTGGCGCCGCACCACGCTGGCCGAATACCGCAAGGCGTCGCCTACCTGGGAAACCGTGCTCGATCTGGACGCGCTGAACAAGGCCGAAGGCGAAAACTGGGTCTGGCACGGTGCCGACTGCCTGCGCCCGGATTACTCGCGCTGCCTGATCGCGCTGTCGCGCGGCGGCGCCGATGCCGATGTCACCCGTGAGTTCAACCTCGCCGACAAGACCTGGATCAAGGACGGTTTCTTCCGCCCCGAATCCAAGGGCGGCCTGAACTGGATCGATCGCGACACCGTGTTCGTCTATACCGATTTCGGTGACGGCACGATGACCACCTCCGGCTACCCGCGCGTGGCCAAGCTGTGGAAGCGCGGCACCCCGATGGCCTCGGCCAGCATGGTTTACGAAGGCAAGCCCGATGACATGTACATCGCGGCGATGCACGACGACACCCCCGGCTATGAGCGCAACCTGGTCAGCCGCACGCTGGCCTTCTACAACAACGAGATCTACCTGTGCGGCAACGATGGCACGCTCACCAGGATCGATGCGCCGAACTCGGCAGAGAAAGGCCTGCGCAAGCAATGGCTGACCCTGGAACTGCGCGAACCGTGGACCGTGGGCGGCAAGACCTATACCGCCGGTTCCCTGCTGGTGACCAAGCTGGATGATTTCATCGCCGGCAAGCGCGCGTTCGAGGTGCTGTTCGCCCCGACCGCGACGACGTCGCTGGCCGGCACCAGCTGGACGAAGAATCACCTGGTGCTCAACGTGCTCGACGACGTCAAGAGCCGCCTGAGCGTGCTGACCCCGACCGAGAATGGCTGGAAGAAGAGCGACTTCACCGGCGCGCCGACGTTCGGCACCGTGGCCGTCGGTGCGGTCGATGCCGACGACAGCGACGCGGTATGGATGACCGTCACCGACTACCTGACCCCGACCACCCTGGCGCTGGCCGAGATCGGCAAGCAGCCGGAAGTGCTCAAGACCATGCCGGCGTTCTTCAATGCCGACGGCAAGGTGATCGAGCAGCACTTCGCCACCAGCAAAGACGGCACCCGCGTGCCGTACTTCGTGGTGCATGCCAAGGAAATGAAGCTGGACGGTTCCAACCCGACCCTGCTGTACGGCTACGGTGGCTTCGAGATTTCGCTGACGCCGTCGTATTCGGGCGGCATGGGCCGTGCGTGGCTGGAGAAGGGCGGTGTGTACGTGGTGGCCAACATCCGTGGCGGCGGCGAGTACGGCCCGCGCTGGCACCAGGCGGCACTGAAGCAGAACCGCCACAAGGCCTATGAAGACATGGCCGCGGTCGCACGCGACCTGGTCAGCCGCAAGATCACCTCGGCCAAACACCTGGGCGTGCAGGGCGGCAGCAACGGTGGCCTGCTCACCGGCAACATGCTCACCCAGTACCCCGAGCTGTTCGGGGCGGTGGTGGTGCAGGTGCCGCTGCTGGACATGAAGCGCTACAGCCACCTGCTGGCGGGCGCGTCGTGGATGGCCGAGTACGGCAATCCGGATACGGCCGACTGGGACTTCATCAAGACCTTCTCGCCGTACCACCTGTTCGATCCGAACAAGACCTACCCGCCGGTGCTGTTCACCACCTCCACCCGCGATGACCGGGTGCATCCGGGCCATGCCCGCAAGATGGCGGCCAAGATGATCGCGGCCGGCAAGGATGTGACCTACTACGAGAACATCGAGGGCGGTCACGGCGGTGCGGCGAACAATGCGCAGGCCGCGCATATGTCGGCATTGGCCTATAGCTTCCTGTGGGAGCAGTTGCGGTAGAGTCGAGCGTTGCTCGACTGGTACCGTTGAGCGTTGCTCGACTGCTGGGATGGCCCATCGGCCCGGTAGCCGCAGAGAATAGCCGAACGCATCTTCGGTCCGACTCCGGGTGGTGGGGCGTCGTGTTGGCCTCACCCCAGTTTCAACGCCACGCAGCAATGCGTGGCGTTTTTTTTGGGTTTTTCTTTCGCCTGCGGCGGGCTTTCAAGTGCGGAAGGCAACTGCAGGATCAACGTCAACTTCATTTTCAACCGCCGCGGGTGTGCGCCTTCGCTGGCTTGGGCGGGTACGGGTGGGTGTGCGGGACACGCTGCAAGTACATCCATGTAAGCTCGCGGGCGCCATCCATGGCGCCCGACGGTCCCGCACACCCACCCGTACCCGCCCTTGACAGTGTGCGGGTGCGCAACCAAGAAGCAGGGAAGCGAAGAGCGGTGAAGCCGGCGATGCCTTGTGCTGGCGCTTTCGCGTTGTGCCATGGCCACCGACCAGTTGTCTGGGGGTGGGGGTGTGTGGATTCGCGGGACCGTCGTACGCCATGGATGGCGTACGCGAGCCTCCACGGATGGATTTACGGCGTGTCCCGCGAATCCACACATCCCCGCCCAGCTCGACCGTTCGCCGCCTTTGCGGCTTTTGCGCCTTTTCAGCCTTTTCAGCCTTTTCAGCTTTTTCAGCTTTTTCAGCTTTTGCAGCTTTTAAAGCTTCTAAAACACCACCGCATCACCGCACCCACGTCTCCAACCCACGCCGGATACGCGCCACCGCCTCTTCCAACCGCGGCACCTCCTGCGTGTAGGCCAACCGCACGTGCTCGTTGGCGCGGTAGTGCCCGAAATCCAGGCCCGGGGTAAACGCCACGTGCTGGGTTTCCAGGAAGTGCGTGCAGAACGCCTGCGCGTCATCGGTGAACGCGCTCACGTCGCAGTACAGGTAAAACGCCCCTTCCGGCTCCACCTCGATACGGAAGCCAAGCGCGCGCAGTGCCGGCAGCAGGTAATCGCGACGCTCGCGGAAGGCCGCGCGGCGTTGCTCGAAAATCGCGATCGTCTCCGGCGCGAAACAGGCCAGCGCCGCGTGCTGGGCAATGCTTGACGCACTGATGTACAGATTCTGCGCCAGCTTCTCCAGGTCCGGCACCGCCTGCGGTGGTGCCACCAGCCAACCCAGGCGCCAGCCCGTCATCCCGTAGTACTTGGAAAAACTGTTGAGCACGAACGCCTCGTCGTCCACCTGCAGCACGCTCGCCGCGTCCATCCCGTACGTCAGGCCGTGGTAGATCTCGTCCACCACCAGGTGCCCGCCGCGGGCCTTCAACGCCTGCGACAGCCCGCCCAGCTGCTGCGCCGACAACAGCGTCCCGGTCGGGTTGGCCGGCGAGGCCACCAGCGCGCCGACGCTGTCGGCGTTCCAGTGGTGCTCGACCAGTTCCGGGGTCAGCTGGTAAGCCGTCTTCGGACCCACCGGCACCAGCTGCGCCGCGCCTTCCACCAGGCGCAGGAAGTGCCGGTTGCAGGGATAGCCTGGATCGGCCAGCAGCCAGTGCCTGCCCGGGTCCACCAGCAGGCTGCTGGCCAGCAGCAGCGCGCCCGAGCCACCGGGGGTGACCAGGATGCGCTCCGGGTCGATCCGCACCTGGTAGCGGTCGTGGTAGAAGCCGGCGATGGCCTGGCGCAGGGCCGGCAGGCCGCGCGCGGCGGTGTAGCGGGTGTGGCCGGCGGCCAGCGCGGCCTGGCCGGCCTGGACGATCGGCGCGGCCGTGGTGAAGTCCGGCTCGCCGATCTCCAGGTGGATGACATCGTGRCCGGCCTGTTCCAGCGCCTGCGCGCGGGCCAGCAGCGACATCACATGGAAGGGCTCGATTTCCTGGCTGCGGCGGCTGTAGCCGGCCGTGATCGTGGAGGTGCTCATCTGGCGCATTCTAGGGGCAGTGGCGACCGCCCTGCTTGCCGCTGCCCCACCGGCCGCCCAGACTGGGCGAACACGGACGCCATTGCATTCCCCCGCCAGGAGCCTTATCTCGTGAAACCCGCCCTTTGCTTATTGGTTGCCAGCCTGATGACCTCCACCGTGCATGCCGCCCCCGCGCTGACCCCACCCGACGCCGAGAAGCATCCGCACACGGTCAAGGCGCCGTTCGGGGCCACCCGCAACGACGACTATTACTGGCTGCGCGACGACAAGCGCGAAGCGCCGAAGATGCTGGCCTACCTGAATGCGGAAAATGCGTACACCGACCAGGTGATGGCGCCGCTCAAGCCGCTCGAAGACACGCTTTACAAAGAGATCGTCGCGCGCATCAAGCAGGACGATGCCAGCGTGCCCGCGCGTGATCGCGGCTACTGGTATTACACCCGCTTCGAAACCGGCAAGGACTACCCGATCCAGGCGCGGMGCAAGGGCAGCATGGACGCGCCGGAAGAGATCCTGCTGGACATCAACGTGATGGCCGAGGGCAAGAACTACTTCGATGTCGGCGATGCCGATGTCAGCCAGGACAACCAGCTGCTGGCCTGGGCCGAAGACGACGTCGGCCGCCGCCAGTACGTGATCCGCTTCAAGGACCTGCGCACCGGCCAGGTGCTGCCGGACCGCATCGAGAACGTCTCCCCGAACGTGGTCTGGGCCGATGACAACCGCACCCTGTTCTACGTCGAGAACGACCCGGAAACCCTGCTCACCGTACGGGTGAAGAAGCACGTGCTGGGCACGCCGACCAGCAGCGACGTGTTGGTCTACGAAGAGAAGGACGACAGCTTCTACATGGGCGTGGGCCGCACCCGCGACGATAAGTACCTCACCATCGAACTGCACAGCACGGTCAGCTCGGAAACACGCTACGCACCGGCCGCCGATCCACAGGCATTCACGCTGTTGGCCGCGCGTGCGCGCGACGTCGAATACGATGCCGACCACTTCAACGGTCGCTGGGTGATCCGTACCAACGATGCCGATGCGAAGAACTTCAAGATCGTGACCGCGCCGAGCAATGCCACCTCGCGCAAGCAGTGGACCGACTGGGTCGCGCACGATGATGCGGTGCTGGTCGAAGGCTTCGAGCTGTTCGACGGCTTCAGCGCGATCGCCGAGCGCTCCAATGGCCTGGAGCGGATCCGCCTGCTGTACCCGGACGGTCGCCAGGACTACGTCAAGGCCGACGAACCGGCCTACTCGATGGGCCTGGCCGCCAATCCCGAGCCGGACAGCCCGTGGCTGCGCTACGCCTACAACTCGCTCACCACCCCGACCACCACCTTCGAACTCAACACCGTCACCGGCGAGCGTCGCCAGCTCAAGCAGCAGCCGGTGATCGGCTACGACCCGTCGCAGTACACCACCGAGCGGGTCTGGGTGACCGCGCGTGATGGCGTCAAGGTGCCGGTGTCGCTGGTGTATCGCAACGGGTTCAAGAAGGACGGCAGCGCCGCGCTGTACCAGTACGCCTATGGCAGCTACGGCATGTCGATGGACCCCGGTTTCAACCAGAGCGTGGTCAGCCTGCTCGACCGCGGCGTGGTCTACGCCATCGCGCATATCCGCGGTGGCGAGGAAATGGGCCGCGCGTGGTACGAGGAGGGCAAGCTGCTCAAGAAGCAGAACACCTTCAACGACTTCGTCGATGTCACCCGCGAACTGGTCCGCCTGGGCTATGCGTCCAAGGACCGCGTGGCGGCCTCCGGCGGCAGCGCCGGCGGCCTGCTGATGGGCGCGGTGGCCAACCAGGCCCCGCAGGATTACCGGGTGATGGTCGCGCAGGTGCCGTTCGTGGACGTGGTCACCACCATGCTCGATGCCAGCATCCCGCTGACCACCAACGAATACGACGAGTGGGGCAACCCGGAGCAGCGCGAGTACTACGACTACATGCTCACCTATTCGCCCTACGACAACGTCAGGAAGCAGGCCTATCCGGCGCTGTTCGTCGGCACCGGCCTGTGGGATTCGCAGGTGCAGTACTGGGAGCCGGCCAAGTGGGTGGCCAAGCTGCGCGATGACAACACCGGTACCCATCCGATCGTGTTCCGCACGAACATGGAGGCCGGCCACGGCGGCAAGTCCGGGCGTTTCCAGCGTTACCACGAGCTGGCCGAATCGTATGCGTTCGTGCTCGACCAGCTCGGGGTGACCCAAACCCGGTAAGCCCGGCGGCTGGCCGGCAACCCGGTCCGCCGACGGCCCCGCGTCGTCGGCGGCGCGTATGGCGCGGACCATCGCCGTTGCCGTCCGGCCTCGCTATGCTGCATGCATGACCCTGCCTGAGCGCCCCGATGTTCCCGATGCACCGGCCCCGCGGCCGGTGGTGCGGTTCCGCTGGGCGTGGTGGTTGCTGGCCTATGCCAGTCTGGGCACCGGCATCGTCGGCATCTTCGTGCCGGGGTTGCCCACCACGGTCTTCATCCTGATCTCGGCCTGGGCCGCCTCGCGCGGCTCCGAGCGCCTGCACACCTGGCTGTTGCAGCACCCACGCTTCGGCCCGGCCATCGTCAACTGGCAGGCCCATGGTGCGGTCAGCCGCTACGCCAAATGGATGGCCACCCTGACCATGACCGCGTGCGCGGGCATCATGCTGTGGTGCGTGCCGATCGCCTGGGTGAAATGGCTGTCCATCGGCAGCATGACCGTGGTGGCAATCTGGCTCTGGAGCCGACCGCTACCCCCCACCGACCGGTAGTGCTGGCCGCTGGCCGGCAACCCAGGACCCCGTCAGGGCACGCATCGTAGCCGGACATCGGCCGACACCCCGCCTGGCCACGTTCATCGAATCGATACCCTCGGCCAAAGAGGGCGCGGCTATACTCGGGGCATGAGCATCCCCCATCGCAACCGAATCCTGATTCCGTTGGCAGCGGCCTCGCTGCTTCTCCTTGCCGCCTGCGGCAACAAGGGCCCGCTGGTGCTGCCGCAGAAGCCGGTGCCGGTGGAAGAAGTGGCCGAGCCGGCCACTGATGAAACCACGCCCCCGGCCGATGACAGCAACACGCCGCCGGTGGTGCCCGATCCGGTCGATGCACCGCTGAAGTCCGAAGACGGGAATGAATAAGGCCGCGTCCACGGCACTGCGCTTCAGCAAGATGCACGGTGCCGGTAATGACTTCGTGGTGCTGGACCTGCGCGACGGCACCCCCGAACCCACCCCGGCCCTGGCCGCACGGCTGGCCGACCGCCACACCGGCGTCGGCTGCGACCAGATCCTCACCATCGAAGCCCCGCGCGCGGAAGGCTCGGTGGCGTCCTACCGGATCTGGAATGCCGATGGCTCCCAGTCCGAGCAGTGCGGCAACGGCGCGCGCTGCGTGGCGGCTTGGCTGGTGCGCGACGGCGCGGCCGGCGGCGACCATTTCACCATCGACAGCCCGCTGGCCACCCACAGCATTGAACGCCTGACCGATGACCAGTACGCGGTGGCCATGGGCGTGCCGCGCTTTGAACCCCAGCAGATCCCACTGCTCGGTTTCGCCCGCGCCCGCGACGAATACCTGCTGCCGCTGCAGGGCGACACGGTGCGCTTCGGCGCCGTGTCGATGGGCAATCCGCACGCGGTGATCGAGGTCGGTCTGGTCGACGCGGCGCCGGTCGAACGGCTCGGCCCGCTGCTGCAGCAGCACGCTACCTTCCCGCAGTCGGTCAACGTCGGCTTCGTGCAAGTGCTCGATCCCACCCATGCACGCCTGCGCGTGTACGAACGCGGCGTCGGCGAAACGCTGGCCTGTGGCAGCGGCGCCTGCGCCGCGGCGGTGGTGATGATGCAGCGCGGTCGCCTGGAGCGTGATGCCACCTTGTCGCTGCCGGGCGGTACGCTGCGCCTGCGCTGGCCGGCCGACGACGCCCAGGTGGTGATGTCCGGCCCGGCAGCCTTCGTCTTTGAAGGGGAGTGGAACGCATGAACGAGACCGTCGAAAAGATCGGTGCGCATGAAATCGCCGCATGGCTGCGTCGGCATCCGGCGTTTCTCAAGCAGTTCCCCGACCTGGCCCTGACCTTGGTGGTGCCGCGCGATGACGGTCCTACCGCGTCGCTGGCCAGCTACCAGTTGGAAGTGCTGCGCGACAAGAACCGCGAACTGTCGCGGCGGCTGGCCGAGCTGGCCGGCAACGCACAGGTCAACGAACGCCTGGCCGTGCGCACCCACCAGCTGACCCTGGCGCTGATGAAGCAGACCACGGCCGCCGACACGCTGCGCGCGATGGCCGCGTCGCTGGAAGAGGATTTCGCCGGCGATCTGGTCCGGCTGGTGATGCTGCACCCGGTGGAGGGGCTGGAGCAGGCACCGTGGTTGCAGGTGGTCGCCGAGGACAGTGCCGCGCTCGGCGCGTTCCGCGATTGCCTCAAGGACGGCGAGCCGATCTGCGGCCGCCTGCAGCATGAAAAGAGTACGTTGCTGTACCAGGAGCGCGTCGAGGAAGTGCAGTCCAGCGCATTGCTGCCGCTGCCGGGCGTTGGCCTGATCGCGGTCGGCAGCCGCGATGCCAATCGGTTTTATCCCGGCATGGGCACGCTGTTCCTGCGCATGATGGGCGAGTCGCTGGGCGTGGCGTTGAAGCGCTTCGCGCAGGCCTGAGTCCGTACGCCCTCCCGATGCCATGAGCGCTGCCGCCGAGTTCCTTGGCTACCTGGAGGTCGAGCGGCGCATGTCGGCGCACACGCTGGATGCCTACCGCCGCGACCTAGAGGCGCTGGAGTCGTGGTCGCAGAAGCAGGGCGCGGTGATCGAAGCGCTGGATGGCGAGCAGTTGCGCCAGTTCATCGCCGCCGAGCATCGTCGCGGGCTGGCGCCGAAATCGTTGCAGCGCCGCCTGTCGGGCTGTCGCAGTTTCTATGCGTGGCTGCTCAAGCACCGTCGCATCACGGTCAGCCCCGCCGCCGGATTGAAGGCGCCCAAGGCACCACGCAAGCTGCCGCAGGTGCTGGACGCTGATGAAGCGGTGCAGCTGGTCGAACTGCCCACCGATACGCCCCTGGGCCTGCGCGATCGCGCGCTGCTGGAGCTGTTCTATTCCTCCGGCCTACGCCTGAGCGAACTGTGCGCGCTGATCTGGCGCGATCTGGATTTCGCCACCGGGCTGGTCAACGTGCTGGGCAAGGGCAACCGCCAGCGTCGCGTGCCGTTCGGTTCGCATGCGCGCACCGCCCTGGAGGGCTGGCGTGGCGAGAGCGGCGGTGGCGAGGCACAGCCGGTGTTTCCCGGCCGCAAGGGCGGTCCGATCACCCAGCGCGCCATCCAGATCCGCATCCGTGGGCTGGCCCAACGGCAGGGTCTGTTCAAGCACGTGCACCCGCATATGCTGCGGCACAGTTTCGCCAGCCACATCCTGGAATCCTCCGGCGACCTGCGCGGGGTGCAGGAGCTGCTCGGCCATGCCGATATCGCCACCACGCAGATCTACACCCACCTGGATTTCCAGCACCTGGCCAAGGTCTACGATGCGGCCCATCCGCGCGCCAAGCGGCGCAAGAGCGGCAACGAAAGCTGAATCGATCCGCTGCGTCACCCGGCCGCAGGGCAGGGTGGGTTGAAGCCTCCGGCAACGACCCCACCTCAGTCCTTGTCACCCCGGAGGCTCCATGGACCCCAGTCAGAACCCCAACGTATTTCATGCCACCACCATCATTTCGGTGCGCCGCAACGGGCATGTCGCCGTCGCCGGCGACGGCCAGGTCACGCTCGGCCACACGGTGATGAAGGGCAATGCCCGCAAGGTGCGCCGGCTGGGTCGCGAGGGCCAGGTACTGGCCGGTTTCGCCGGTGCCGCGGCCGATGCGTTCACCCTGTTCGAACTGTTCGAGGCCAAGCTGGAAAAGCACGGCCAGCTGCAGCGTGCGGCGGTGGAGCTGGCCAAGGATTGGCGCACCGAGCGCCGCCTGGGCAAGCTCGAAGCGCTGCTCGCGGTGGCCGACAAGGACACCTCGCTGATCATCAGCGGCACCGGTGATGTGATCGAGCCGGAGGACGGCATCATCGCCATCGGTTCCGGCGGTTCCTACGCCCTGTCGGCCGCACGCGCGCTGATGGCGCACACCGAACTGGACGCCCGCACGATCGCCACCGAGTCGATCAACATCGCCGGCGACATCTGCATCTACACCAATCGCAACGTGGTGGTTGAAGAGCTTTGACGGGTACCGTCAGCGCATTCGCGCTGCCGCCCCACGCGTTGCTGCGCAACATGCCCCGCCGCTTCGCGGCAGCCCCCTGACTCAGGGGGCTCTGCACCCGCTACATGGCGTAGTGCCGGCCGCTGGCCGGCAACCCCGACACACCACATTCATTCGTGAGCACACCCATGCCGCACAAGATTGAAGTCTCCTCCGCCACCATGACCCCGCGCGAGATCGTGCAGGAGCTGGACCGGCACATCGTCGGCCAGCACGACGCCAAGCGTGCGGTCGCCATCGCGTTGCGCAACCGCTGGCGGCGCATGCAGCTGCCGGCCGAGCTGCGCAATGAAGTGATGCCCAAGAACATCCTGATGATCGGCCCGACCGGCGTGGGCAAGACCGAGATCGCCCGTCGCCTGGCCACGCTGGCCAACGCGCCGTTCGTCAAGGTCGAAGCTACCCGCTTCACCGAAGTGGGCTACGTCGGCAAGGACGTGGAGCAGATCATCCGCGACCTGGCCGACACGGCCGTCAAGCTGTACCGCGAGCAGGCCAAGGTGCGCGTGCGCACCCAGGCCGAAGAGCGTGCCGAAGACCGCATTCTGGATGCGCTGCTGCCGCGTCGCAGCGCCGGAATCGGCTTCGATGCCGAGGCCGCGCGCAACGAGCCGTCGGCGCAGGACAATGAAACCCGCATCAAGTTCCGCCGGATGCTGCGCAATAGCGAGCTGGACGAGCGCGAGATCGAACTGGAAGTCTCGGCCAACGTCAGCATGGACATCATGACCCCGCCTGGCATGGAGGAAATGGGCCAGCAGCTGCGCCAGATGTTCTCGAGCATGGGTGGGGCGAAGGCGCAGAAGCGCACGCTGTCGATCAAGGCGGCGCGTCCGCTGCTGGTCGAGGAAGAGGCCGGCAAGCTGGTCAACGAGGACGATATCCGCAGCGCGGCGATCGAGGCCTGCGAGCAGCACGGCATCGTGTTCATCGACGAGATCGACAAGGTGGCCAAGCGCGGCGACAACGTTGGCGGTGGCGATGTGTCGCGCGAGGGCGTGCAGCGCGATCTGCTGCCGCTGGTGGAAGGCTCCAACGTGTCCACCAAGTACGGCACGATCAAGACCGACCACATTCTGTTCATCGCCTCCGGCGCGTTCCATCTGGCCAAGCCGAGCGATCTGATTCCGGAGCTGCAGGGGCGTTTCCCGATCCGGGTGGAGCTGGGCGCGCTGAGCAAGCAGGACTTCGTGCGCATCCTGACCGAGCCGAAGGCAGCGCTGACCAAGCAGTACGAGGCGTTGCTGCAGACCGAGGGTGTGTCGATGACATTCACCGTGGATGCGGTGGACCGTCTGGCCGAGATCGCGTTCCAGGTCAACGAGCGCCAGGAGAATATCGGTGCCCGTCGTCTGCACACGGTGCTGGAGCGTCTGCTGGATACGCTGAGTTACGAGGCCCCCGACCGCGACGGCGAGACCATCAGCATCGATCAGGCTTACGTGGACGCGCATCTGGGCGAGCTGGTGCAGGATCCGGATTTGAGTCGTTACATCCTGTAACGGCTTGGGATGATCGAGCGATACAAATGCGGCGGCGCGAAAGCGTCGCCGTTTTTTTTGTGTTTTTTGCGGGTGTCTACGGGTGGGGTGAAGGGCGACCGCAACTGCGAGCGAGAGCAGGTTGCCGCTTGCGGCGTGGCTGGGCGGGGGTGTGTGAGTTCGCGGGACACGCCGTGAATCCATCCCTGGAGGCTCGCGTACGCCATCCATGGCGTACGACGGTCCCGCGAACTCACACCCCCCCGCCCCAGACAGTTGGCTGGTGGCCTCGGCACGGAAAAACGTCAGGCGCTTGCGCTGGCTCTTTGCCCAGATGCTGCCGCACTACATCGGGACATCGCTTCGTATAGATGAAGGCCGAGCACCGTGCCTTTTGCCAGCACGTACTTGGGTTGGGGGCCAGCGCTGCTGCGCAGTGGAAGAACACCCCTCACTATCGAGACATCGCTTCGTATAGATGAGGGCCAAGCACCGTGTCCTTTGCCAGCACGTAGTTGGGTTGGGAGACAGCGCTGCCGCGCAGTGGAGGAGTAACCCCGCATTGCCTTTGCGCGCACGGGTTGGCCTGCAATTGCATTGCTTTCAAATCCATCGCATGAAGCCTGATGCTTCACCGCGCGGCAGAGCCAACCCAACAAGCCGACGCTTCTCCCGCTTCTCCCGCTTCTCCCGCTTCGCTCCGCCAAGGCCACCAGCCAACTGTCGAGGGTGGGGGTGTGTGGGTTCGCGGGACCGTCGTACGCCATGGATGGCGTACGCGAGCTTACATGGACGTACTTGCAGCGTGTCCCGCGAACCCACACACCCCCACCCAGCAAGTCCGCAGGCGGAACCCGCGTTTGGCTTCGGCTCCGGCTTCGGCTCCACGCCTCAAGCCTCAAGCCTCAAGCCTCAAGCCTCAAGCCTTAAGCCTCATCCTCAGTAGGCAACGCCGTCGGCGCCGCGCCCGGAGTGAACACACCCGGCTTCACGAACGCACTGAGGATCGCATCCAGCGTCTCGGCGCCATCGCGGCGGATCTCGAACAGCTCCGGCTCCAGCATCGCGCTGTACAACACCCCGGTCAGACTCGTACTCACGATCCGCGCCACCGTGTCCACGTCCACCCCCTCGCGCAACTGGCCCAATTCCCGCGCGCGCTGGAACGCCGCCGCGAAAATGCCCAGCTCTTCGCGCGACGCCTCCAGCTGCAATTCCTGCATCGCCTGGCTTTCCACCGACAGATCGTTGCGCAGCATGATCTCCATCATGTTGCGCAGCCGCTCATCGTCGGCCAGCTCCTGGAAGGAGACCAGCAACGCCGAGCGCAGGTCCAGCACCGGCGTGGAGCGCTTGGACGACGTCGTCCGCCGCAATCGCTCGATGAACGGAACCCGCTCCCGATCGATCATCGCCGTCAGGATCTCGGTCTTGTTCTTGAAGTGCCAGTACACCGCGCCGCGCGTATAGCCCGCGCGCGCCCCGATCATCGCCAGGCTGGTGCCCGCGACCCCGTATTCATGGAAACAGACCTGGGCCGCGTCGAGGATGCCCTCGCGGGTGGCCTGCGCCTCTTCTTTGGTTTTTCTGGCCATGGCGCTGTGCAATTGCTGGATGAAACCGACCTGAATTGTACCGCTTTACAAACAAACATGCATGTATGTATATTTCCATCCCACTGATCCTCGGTGTGGACCGCGCGTATCCGAAAAACGGCCGCAACCCATGGATTTGCAGCACTTTGCCGTCCTGTGGACTGTTTTTCTTCGCTTTATCGCGAGAATCCGGCTTCGGGCGACCCTTTTCGTTTGCCGTGAGCCCCCACCATGTCCCGATCCCCATACCGTCTCCTCGCGCTGTCCCTCGCGATCGCCTTGACCGTGTCCGCCTGTGGTGGTGGAGGCCAGGAGGGCCCCCAGGGCGGCCCCGGTCAGGTCACCGTCGCCACGCTGAAGGCTGAGCAGGTCGGCCTGACCCGCGAGCTTCCGGGCCGCACCAACGCCTTCCTGGTGGCCGAAGTACGCCCCCAGGTCAGTGGCATCGTCGCCAAGCGATTGTTCACCGAAGGCGGCCTGGTCACCGCCGGGCAGGCGCTATACCAACTGGATGACGCCAGCTACCGCGCCCAGGCCAACAGCGCCCGCGCCCAGCTTGCCCGCGCCGAAGCCACCGCCAATGCCGCGCGCCTTAGCGCCAGGCGCATCGGTGAGCTGGCCAAGGTCGAGGCGGTCAGCACCCAGGACAACGAAAACGCCATCGCCGCGCTGAAGACCGCCGAAGCCGATGTCGGTGCCGCCCGCGCCGCGCTCGATGCGGCCAACGTCACCCTCGGTTATGCGCGCATCACCGCCCCGATCAGCGGCCGCATCGGCAAGTCCTCGGTCACCCAGGGCGCGCTGGTCAGCGCGGGCCAGGCCGATGCGCTGGCCACCGTGCAGCAGTTGAACCCCATCTATGTCGACCTGACCCAGTCGGCCAGCGAACTGCTGCAGCTGCGCCGCGAACTGGCCAGTGGCCGCCTGCAGGACAACCAGACCCTGCCGGTGACGATCCTGCTCGACGATGGCACGCCGTTCGACCACAAGGGCACGCTCGAATTCTCCGAAGTCAGCGTCGACCCGACCACCGGCAGCTACGCGCTGCGGGTCAAGGTCGACAATCCCGACCAGGTGCTGATGCCGGGCATGTACGTGCGTGCCCAGGTCGGCAGCGGCGTGCGCGACAACGCGATCCTGGTGCCGATGCAGGGCATCGCCCGCGATCCCAAGGGCGATACCAGCGCCATGGTGGTGGGCAAGGACGGCAAGGTCGAAGTGCGGCCGGTCAAGGTCAGCCGTTCGCTGGGCAACAAGTGGCTGGTGGAAGACGGGCTCAAGGCCGGTGACAAGGTCATCGTCGAAGGCCTGCAGAAGATCCAGCCGGGCATGCCCGTGCAGGCCACCGAGATGGGCGCGACCCCGGCCAAGCCGGCCGCCGCGCCGGCGGCGGCCGCCGCCGCCCAGCAGTAACCGGAGAATTCCATGGCACGTTATTTCATTGATCGCCCCATCTTCGCGTGGGTGATTGCGATCATCATCATGCTCGCCGGTGCGTTGGCGGTGCTCAAGCTGCCGGTGTCGATGTACCCGGAAGTGGCACCGCCGGCCGTCGAGATCAGCGCCAGCTACCCGGGTGCGTCGGCCAAGGTGGTCGAAGACTCGGTGACGCAGATCATCGAGCAGAACATGAAGGGCCTGGATGGCCTGATCTACTTCTCCTCCAACAGCTCCTCCAACGGCCAGGCGACAATCACCCTGACCTTCCAGAGCGGCACCGACCCGGACATCGCCCAGGTGCAGGTGCAGAACAAGCTGCAGCTGGCCATGCCGCTGCTGCCGCAGGAAGTGCAGCGTCAGGGCATCAACGTGGCCAAGTCCAGCAGCGGCTTCCTGCAGGTGCTCGGCTTCGTGTCCGAAGACGGCAGCATGGACGCCAACGATATTTCCGATTATGTCGGCTCCAATATCGTCGATCCGCTCAGCCGCGTGCCGGGCGTGGGCAACATCCAGGTGTTCGGTGGCAAGTACGCCATGCGCATCTGGCTGGACCCCAACAAGCTGCACACCTACAAGCTGTCCACCGCCGAAGTGATCGCGGCGATCACCGCGCAGAACGCGCAGGTCGCCATCGGCCAGCTCGGCGGCGCGCCGTCGATCAAGGGCCAGCAGCTCAACGCCACCATCAACGCGCAGGACCGCCTGCAGACCCCCGAGCAGTTCCGCAACATCATTGTGCGCAGCGCGCAGGATGGTGCCGAACTGCGCCTGTCCGACGTGGCCCGGGTGGAGCTGGGCGCCGAGTCGTATGACTTTGTGACCCGCTACAACGGCAAGCCGTCCTCGGGCATCGCCATCACCCTGGCCACCGGCGCCAACGCGCTGGCCACCGCCACCGGTGTGCGTGCGGCGCTGGATGAAATGCAGCCGAACTTCCCGGCCGGGCTGAAGGCGGTGGTGCCGTATGACACCACGCCGTTCGTGCAGGTCTCGATCAAGGGCGTCATCAAGACCCTGATCGAAGCCATCGTGCTGGTGTTCCTGGTGATGTACCTGTTCCTGCAGAACTTCCGCGCCACGCTGATCCCCACCATCGCCGTGCCGGTGGTGCTGCTGGGCACCTTCGGCATTCTGGCCGCGCTGGGTTTCTCGGTGAACATGCTGACCATGTTCGCGATGGTGCTGGCGATCGGCCTGCTGGTCGATGACGCCATCGTGGTGGTGGAGAACGTCGAGCGGATCATGTCCGAGGAAGGCCTGTCGCCGCTGGAGGCCACGCGCAAATCGATGAGCCAGATCACCGGCGCGCTGGTCGGCATCGGCCTGGTGCTGTCGGCGGTGTTCGTGCCGATGGCCTTCATGAGCGGCGCCACCGGCGTCATCTACCGACAGTTCTCGGCCACGATCGTCTCGGCGATGGCCTTGTCGGTGCTGGTTGCCATCGTGCTGACGCCGGCGCTGTGCGCGACCCTGCTCAAGCCGCTGAAGAAGGGCGAGCACCATGTCGCCCACACGGGTTGGTCGGGTCGTTTCTTCAATGCCTTCAACCGGGGTTTCGACACCTCCAGTGCGAAGTACCAGCGCGGCGTGCGCGGCATCCTGGCGCGTCCGTGGCGCTTCATGGGCGTGTTTGCCGCGCTGGCGCTGGTGATGGGCCTGCTGTTCATGCGCCTGCCCAGCTCGTTCCTGCCCAATGAAGACCAGGGCATCCTGATGGCGCTGGTGCAGACCCCGGTCGGCGCCACCCAGGAACGCACGCTGGAGTCGATCGACAAGCTCGAAAAGCACTTCATGGAAAACGAGGCCGATGCCATCGAGTCGATCTTCTCGGTGCAGGGTTTCAGCTTCGCCGGCATGGGCCAGAACGCGGGCATGGCCTTCGTCAAGCTCAAGGACTGGAAGGAGCGCGACAAGGACCAGGGCGCGATGCCGATCACCGGCCGTGCGATGGCTGCGCTGGGCGGCATCAAGGACGCCTTCATCTTCGCCTTCCCGCCGCCGGCGATGCCGGAGCTGGGCATCGGTTCGGGCTACACCTTCTTCCTGAAGGACACCAGCGGTGCCGGTCACCAGGCCCTGCTGGACGCGCGCAACCAGCTGCTCGGCATGGCCGGGCAGAGCAAGCTGCTGGCCAACGTGCGCCCCAATGGCCAGGAAGACACCCCGCAGCTGCGCATCGACATCGACGTCGGCAAGGCCAGCGCGCTGGGGCTGTCGCTGGAGGCGGTCAACACCACGCTGGCCGCGGCCTGGGGCAGCAGCTACATCGATGACTTCATCGACCGTGGCCGGGTCAAGCGCGTGTACGTGCAGTCCGATGCGCCGTTCCGGATGAACCCGGAAGACTTCAACCTGTGGTCGGTCAAGAACACGGCCGGTGAGATGGTGCCGTTCTCGGCCTTCGCCAGCCAGCGTTGGGACTACGGTTCGCCGCGGCTGGAGCGCTACAACGGCGTGTCGGCGATGGAGATCCAGGGCGAGCCCGCGCCCGGCGTGGCCTCGGGTGATGCGATGAGCGAAGTGGAGAAGCTCGCCAAACAGCTGCCGGCCGGCTTCGACATCGAGTGGACCGCGCTGTCCTACCAGGAACGCCAGGCCGGTTCGCAGACGCCGCTGCTGTACACGCTGTCGCTGCTGATCGTGTTCCTGTGCCTGGCCGCGCTGTATGAAAGCTGGAGCGTGCCGACCTCGGTGCTGCTGGTGGCGCCGTTGGGCATCCTCGGCGCGGTGCTGGCCAACACCATGCGTGGCATGGAACGCGACATTTACTTCCAGGTGGCGATGCTGACCACGGTGGGACTGACCAGCAAGAACGCGATCCTGATCGTGGAGTTCGCCAAGGAAAACCTGGAGAAGGGTGCCAGCCTGATCGACGCGACGATGCACGCCGTGCGCGACCGACTGCGCCCGATCATCATGACCTCGCTGGCGTTCGGCCTGGGCGTGCTGCCGCTGGCGATCGCCTCCGGCGCCGGTTCGGGTGCACAGCAGGCCATCGGTACCGGCGTGCTGGGCGGCATGGTGGTGGGCACGCTGCTGGGTGTGTTCTTCATTCCGCTGTTCTTCGTGGTGGTGCAGCGGGTGTTCAATCGTGGCGGCACGCCGCCGACGAAAACCGATGACAGCACCGCCCCGGTGGCGCTGACCCAGAACGGCGACAAGGCCGAAGGTGGTCCGCATGAATAAGCTTCCCTCCCTGCTCGCCGTGGCCGTGACGCTGGCGCTGTCCGGCTGCGCCTCGCTGGTGCCGCGCAGCACCGAGGTCGCCCCGGCGATCCCGGCGCAGTGGCCCGCCGCGGCTGCTGCCGGCACGGTCGACGTGGCCGACATCGGCTGGCGCGATTTCTTCGTCGATCCGCGCCTGCAGTCGGTGATCAACCAGTCGCTGGACAACAACCGTGACCTGCGCGTGGCCGTGCTCAATGTCGAAAAGGCACGCGCGCAGTACCGCATCCAGCGCGCCGACCGCGTGCCGGCGGTGGGCGTGCAGGGGCAGATGACCCGCAGCGGCGGCGATGCGCCGGTCAGCGAACAGTTCAGCGCGAATCTGGGCGTGGTCGAGTTCGAACTGGATCTGTTCGGCCGGGTGCGTAATCTCAGCCAGGCCGCCCTGCAGCAGTATTTCGCCGAAGCGGCCAATCGACGCAGCGCGCAGCTGAGCCTGGTCGCCGAGGTCGCCAATGCCTGGCTCACCCTGGGCGCGGACAACGAACAGCTGCGCATCGCCCAGGCCACCCTGGCAAGTTATGAAGATTCGCTGCGCCTGACCGAGGCGCGCCGCCAGCTCGGCGGTGCTTCGGCACTGGAGCTGAGCCAGACCCGCACCTTGGTGGAAACCGCGCGCACCGATGTGGCCCGCTTCGCCGGGCAGGTCGCGCAGGACCGCAATGCACTGGTGCTGCTGGCCGGTGGGCCGGTCGATGACACCCTGCTGCCGACCACCGAGGTGACCGAGGTGGCGGCGTTGCGTCCGCTGCCGGCCGGCGTGCCCGGCGAGGTGCTGCTGCGCCGCCCGGACGTGATGGCTGCCGAGCACACGCTGCTCTCGGCCAATGCCAACATCGGCGCGGCGCGCGCGGCCTTCTTCCCGTCGATCAGTCTCACCGGCAGTATCGGTTCGGCCTCCTCGGAGCTGTCCAGTCTTTTCGACAGCGGCACGCGGGTGTGGAGCTTCATGCCCAAGCTCAACCTGCCGATCTTCCAGGGCGGCAAGCTGCGCGCCAATCTGGGCGTGGCCACCGCCGACCGGGACATCGCCTTGGCCCAGTACGAAAAGGCGATCCAGTCCGGCTTCCGCGAGGCCGCCGATGCGCTGGTGCTCAACGACAGCCTGGATGCGCAGTTGGCCTCGCAGCAGGCGTTGGTGGCTGCCGCCGAGCAGGCGCAGACGTTGTCGCAGGCCCGCTACGATGCCGGCCTGGACAGCTTCCTGACCCTGCTCGATGCACGTCGCACCGCGTACACCGCGCGCAAGTCGCTGGTCAGCACGCAGCTGGCGCAGCAGTCCAATCAGGTGGCGCTGTACAAGGTGTTGGGCGGCGGTTGGCACGAGCGCGGGTGATCGGCGCCGGCGGCAGGGGCCGCGCGGTGCGCGGTTGCCGAGCATGGCTCGGCACTACCGGTGCGGCGCGGCGGTGGCATCGGGTAGAGCCGAGCCATGCTCGGCTGCTCTTCGCCGCAGACGCAACGTATCGCGGTTCGGGTGATTGGCGCCGGCGGCAGGTGCCGCGCGGTGCGCGGTTGCCGAGCATGGCTCGGCACTACCGGGTGCGTCGCGACGGCTGGCATCGGGTAGAGCCGAGCCATGCTCGGCTGCTCTTCGTTGCAGACGCAACGTATCGCCGTTCGGATGACTGGCGCCAGCGGCAGGTGCCGCGCGGTGCGCGGTTGCCGAGCATGGCTCGGCACTACCGGGTGCGTCGCGGCGGTTGGCTTCGGGTAGAGCCGAGCCATGCTCGGCTGCTCTGCGTTGCAGACGCAACGTATCGCCGTTCGGATGACTGGCGCCGGAGGCAGGTGCCGAGCCATGCTCGGCTGCTCTTTGTTCCGGCATTATGGACCCCCGGATCAACGGTCGTCGGCGCGTCCGTCGCCGTGGCAGCGTCGTGCTCGTTCCAGCGCATCGCCCGCTTCGCGTGCCATGCGCTCGTATTCACTGCGGATTTCTTCGAGCCGCGTCTCGTCCAGTTCTTCCAGGTCGAGCAGCTCGTTGTTGGCCTCGGCAGTGGCGCGGATCAGCTCGTCCAGCTTGATCTGGACGGCGGCGGCGTCTGCATTCTGGCTGTGCTGGATCAGGAACACCATCAGGAAGGTGATGATGGTGGTACCGGTGTTGATCACCAGCTGCCAGGTGTCATTGAACTTGAAGATCGGGCCGCTGAGCGCCCACAGCACCACGATCGTGACGGCGGCCAGGAAGGTCCACGGCGTGCCGGCGGCATACGACGCCTTCTTGGCGACCAGGTTGAACACACTGCGCAGTTTCATGCGGTACTACGGGTAGCGAAGGTGCCTCATCATTGGCCGCGCGCCGTGTACGCATCGTGCAGTGACGGCGGGTCGGCAGCCGCCAGCGCACAGGAACAATCAGGCGCGCGCGGCGCCCAGACGCGGGCGCGAGGCCACGTCGTGACGGCTGGCAAGGTACACATGTTCCCAGCATTGCTCGACGAACACGCGGGCCTGCTCTTCGCTCAGGCGCGGCATGATCTGCAGCGCGTAATGGGTCTGGAACATCTCATCGCGCTGCTCATCGGTGGCGCGCGGCTGAGTGATCAGCGAATCGCAGGCGAACTTGATCCACGGTACGTAATGGCCGAACGAGCCCGTGCCGAGGTTGCCGTCGGCATGGCGCTGGCGCCAGTAAGCCACTTCGGCGTCGACGTCGATCACGGCGGGGATGGAAATCTGGGCGGAAGACATGGTTGTTTCGATATGCAAGAAGGGAGTCCAGCAAGAGTGCGTAAAGCGCAGTGCATGCGACGTTATGAAGGCGTGGAGCCTGCGTGGCGGTCGGCACTGACACGTTCAGGCCGGCGCTCGGCCAGCAGCTGTGCGTGATCCACCACGCCCAGGCGCTCGGCCAGGGTGGCCAGTCGGTTGCACACATCGATCCGGTGCTGGGGATGACGGTGCGTCAACGCGTCCTGGATGGCCTGGTAGGCGCTCCAGAAGGGCGCGGAATTCTGATGCGCCGCGTAGTGTCGTTGCAGCTGCTCCCAGGCCGCGGACAACGCGGGATCAAGGGCAGCGGCGGGGCGTATTCGGGCGTTCATGACGTCTCCTCGACGTTGTTGCCCCTGTGTCCCCACCATAGGCCGTCGCGGCGGCCGGTTTGTTAGCACCGCGTAAGCACGGGGTGCTGCAGGTGTGCCTGCTGCGGGCGTTCCTGCGCGCAAGACGCTGCTGGCACAGCGTGTTCACGTACCTGTCGGCAACTGAAGCGTTCAGAGTGGGCGCGCTGCGACCCGACGTCGCAGCGCATTTCGCTCACTCGCCGATGTCTTCGTTCCAGACCTCGGGGTGTGCCGAGATGAAGCCGCCCAGCAGGTCGATGCAGGCCTGGCTCTGCATGTCGATCACCTTGACCCCGTTCTCGCGCAGCCACTCGATGCCGCCCTGGAAGGTGACCGATTCGCCCACCACCACCGTGCCGATGTTGAACTGGCGCACCAGCCCGCTGCAGTACCAGCAGGGCGCCAGCGTGGTCACCATGATGGTGTCCTGGTAGCGGCGCTGGCGGCCGGCCTTGCGGAACGCGTCGGTCTCCCCGTGCACCGACGGGTCGCCTTCCTGTACGCGGCGGTTGTGGCCGCAGCCGAGCAGGCGGCCATCGGTGTGGTACAGGGCCGCGCCGATCGGGATGCCGCCCTCGGCCAGGCCCTGGCGGGCTTCGGCGATGGCGGTTTCAAGCAGGGCGGCGTAGTCGGGGGTGGTGATCATGGGCATTCCATACGTATCTGGACCGCCATGATAGTGGCCCGCCGCCGCTGCGGCACCGGGTCGCAGCCCCCSGGTGCCGCAGCGCTGCCAGCGGTGCGATAATCCACCCATGAGCGAATCCCCCTACAAGACTGGCACCACCCACTTCGGCTTCCGCGACGTCGCTGCAAAGGACAAGCAGAAGCTGGTGGGCGAAGTGTTCACCTCGGTCGCGCGCAGCTACGACCTGATGAACGATCTGATGAGCCTGGGTATCCACCGGGCGTGGAAGCGCTACTACGTGGCCACCGCGCAGGTGAAGCCGGGCGACCGCGTGCTCGACCTGGCTGGCGGCACCGGCGACATCGCCGCGCTGATCAAGGAGCGGGTGGGTGACGAGGGCGAGGTGGTGCTGGGCGATATCAACGCCGGCATGCTCTCTGTCGGCCGCGACCGGCTGATGAACCGGGGCCTGGTGAAGGGCCTGGAGTACGTCCAGTGCAACGCCGAGGCGCTGCCGTTCCCGGACGCCAGCTTCGACCTGGTCACCATCGCCTTCGGCCTGCGCAACGTCACCGACAAGGACGCCGGCCTGCGCGAGATGTACCGCGTGCTCAAGGTGGGGGGCCAGGCACGCGTGCTGGAGTTCTCCGAGGTCACTGCGGACTGGTTCAAGCCGATCTACGATTTCCATTCGTTCAAGATCCTGCCCAAGCTGGGCCAGCTGTTCGCCCGTGACGGCGACAGCTACCAGTACCTGGCCGAGAGCATCCGCAAGCACCCGCCGCAGGAGCAGCTCAAGACCATGATGGGTGAGGCGGGCTTCGCGCGCTGCCATTACAAGAACCTGACCGGCGGCATCGTTTCGATTCACTCCGGCTACAAGGTTTGAGATCCAGTTCCGGTTCCGGCTGGGTACGCTAGGTCACACTGCGGGCAGGCTGTCACAGAGGGCCTGCCATGCGTCTGTACCGCGGCCTGGCCCGCGTCTTCCCACGCTCGTTCAGCGCCAAGCTGATGAGCGTGGTGTTTGTCGGCCTGCATGTGCCGCTGCTGGTGTTGCTGCTGTGGCTCGCCTTTACCGGCCACTACCAGCGCGACACGATGTGGACGGTGGTCGGGGTGGTGCTGGCCGCCACCGTGGTCGGCACGGGGATGGCGATGATGGCGCTGTACCGGTTGATGGCGCCGCTGCGCCAGGCCGCCGACGCGTTGGAGGCCTACTACGACGAACAGCGCCTGCCGCATCTGCCCGACCTGGGCCACGACGAGATCGGCCGGCTGCTGCGCAGCATCAACCGCAACCTGCATGGGGTCGATGCCGGCCTGCGCGACCTGCGCCGCAGCGTGCTGCTGGATCCGCTGACCCAGGCGCTCAACCGTCGTGGCTGTGAGCAGGCGCTGGCCGAGTCGGCACGGCAGGCGCAGTCACGTCGGCAGCCACTGAGCCTGTTCGTGGTGGACCTGGACAACCTCAAGCCGATCAACGATGCCCACGGCCATCTGGTCGGCGACCAGGTGCTGGTGCGGCTGGTGGAATCGGCGCGGCAGTGGCTGCAGCCCGGCGACTGGATCGGGCGCTGGGGCGGCGATGAGTTCGTGCTGGCGGTGCACGCCAGCCACGAGGTGGCCTGCGAACGCCTGCGACGCTGGCTGCAGGCGATGGATGGCATCGTCGGCGAGGAGATTCCGCTCAAGGCCAGTGCGGGTGGGGCCGGCTACCGCGCCGGCGAAGACCTGCGCGAACTGTACCGGCGCGCCGACGCGGCGATGTACCGGGCCAAGTACGCAGGCGGTGCCCGTCTGTGCTGCGATGGCGACTGAATACGCAACGCGTCGCAGCTGCGCTGCCGGGTGGCGCTTACAGGGGTAAACTGGTCGTTTCACCCTGATCGGTCCCGATGTCCATGCGATCTCCGTTCCTGTTCATTCCCTTGGCCGTGGCGTTGGCCGCCGGCTGTTCCAAAGAACCTGCGGCACCTACCGCCGCGCCCACTGCCACCGCCCCGGCGAGCACTGCCATGAAAGCCGACAGCCGCAGTCATGACGAAAGTTCCTACGCCGAGCCGGACAAGGTCGTGGTCAAGGACCTGGCGCTGGACCTGAAGCTGGATTTCGACAGCAAGCAGATCGGCGGCACCGCCACCTACACCCTGGAGTGGAAGGACAAGGCGGCCAAGCAGTTGGTGCTGGACACCCGCGAACTCACCGTGGAGAAGGTCGAGGCGATCGCCGCCGACGGCAAGGCCGCGCCGCTGCCCTTCGTGCTGGCCCCGGCCGACAAGGTGTTCGGCAGCAAGCTGAGCATCGAGGCCCCGGATCAGCCGTCCAAGGTCGTGATCACGTATCACACCGCGCCGACCGCGTCGGGCCTGCAGTGGCTGGAGCCGTCCATGACCGAGGGCAAGAAGCTGCCCTTCATGTTCAGCCAGTCCCAGGCCATCCACGCCCGTTCGTGGGTGCCGCTGCAGGACACCCCGAGCGTGCGTTTCACCTACAGCGCGCACGTGGTCTCGCGCCCGGACGTGATGGTGCTGATGAGCGCCGACAACGATCCCAAGGCCGCGCGTGACGGTGATTACACCTTCAAGATGCCGCAGCCGATCCCGTCCTACCTGCTGGCCATCGCCGCCGGCGACCTGGTGTTCGAGCCGATCTCCGGCCGTTCCGGCGTGTGGGCCGAGCCGACCATGGTCGGCAAGGCCGCCAAGGAGTTCGAAGACACCGAGAAAATGATCGGTGCCGCCGAGAAGCTCTACGGCGAATACCGCTGGGGCCGCTACGACATGCTGGTGCTGCCGCCGTCGTTCCCGTTCGGCGGCATGGAAAACCCGCGCCTGACCTTCGCCACCCCGACGGTGATCGTCGGTGACAAGTCGCTGGTCTCGCTGGTCGCCCATGAACTGGCGCACAGCTGGTCGGGCAACCTGGTGACGAACGCCAGCTGGAAGGACATCTGGCTCAACGAGGGCTTCACCACCTACGTACAGAGCCGCATCACCGAGGCGCTGTACGGCCAGGAGATGGCCGAGATGGAGCGTGAGATCGACCAGAACGATCTGCTCGCCGAAGTGAAGGACATGAGCCCGGCCGACCAGGCCCTGGCGCTGCCGCCGCTGACCGAGCGTGATCCGGACGATGCGCTGAGCCAGGTTGCCTACGTCAAGGGCGCGTGGTTCCTGCAGTTCCTGGAGCAGCGTTTCGGCCGTGCAACGTTCGATCCGTTCCTGCGTGGCTGGTTCGATGACCATGCCTTCCAGAGCGCCAACACCGACCAGTTCGTGGTGTACCTCAAGAAGAACCTGCTCGACAAGAAGCCCGGCGCGGTCACCGACGCCGAGCTGAAGGCGTGGCTGGACGAGCCAGGCATCCCGGCGTTCGCCACCAAGGCCCGCTCGCGCAACTTCTCCATCGTCGATACCGCGCGCATTGCGTGGCAGGGCAGTGGCACGCTGCCCAGCGCGCAGATTACCGGCGAGTGGGTCACCCAGGAATGGGTGCACTTCATCGACGGCCTGGGCAAGACCCTGCCGGTGGACAAGCTGGCGGCGCTGGACAAGGCCTACCACTTCACCGGTACCGCCAATGGCGAAATCGCGATGCGCTGGTATCCGCTGGCCATCCGCAGCGGTTACACCGAAGCGAATGAGCCGGCCGCGGCCTTCATCGAACGCGTCGGTCGCCGCAAGCTGATCCTGCCGATCTACGCCGAACTGGTGAAGACGCCCGAAGGCCTGGCGTTCGCCAAGGCAGCCTTCGAGAAGGCCAAGCCGGGTTACCACCCGATCACCACCGCCTCGGTGCAGGACATGCTGGACAAGGCAAGCGCGAAATAATGCCCGTCGCTGGCCGGGGGCATCCCCGGCCAGCGGCTACGGTGCGACGCAATGCCTGGAAACGGCGGGGAAACCCGCCGTTTTTTTATTGTCCGCGTGGTGCCGCTGCCGAGCATGGCACTACCGCTCCGGTACCGCGCGAGTGCCGCTGCCGAGCATGGCTCGGCACTACCGGGCCGGTACCACGCGAAGCCGGGCGCAATGCCGGTCGGGCATGCGTAGCGCACCGGTAGAGCCGGGCCATGCCCGGCTGCTCTTCGCCGCATCCCGCGATTCGGTAGAGCCGGGCCATGCCCGGCTGCTCTTCGCCGCATCATGCGATTCGGTAGAGCCGGGCCATGCCCGGCTGCTCTTCGCCGCATCCCGCGATTCGGTAGAGCCGGGCCATGCCCGGCTGCTCTTCGCCGCATCCCGCGATTCGGTAGAGCCGGGCCATGCCCGGCTGCTCTTCGCTGCCTCAGGCGATACAGTAGTTGGGTGACGCCATCGGGCGCCTTGCCAATCACGGAGTACGCAATGAAACGACTCATCCTGGCCGCCGCCTGTGCCTTCGCGCTGGCTGCCTGCAGCAACCCGGAGGAAGAACGCAAGGCGCAGGAAGCCGCCGCCGCTGCCGCCAAGGCGCAGCAGGAAGCCAAGGCCGAAGGCGTGGCCAAGGAATACGATATGGCCGTGGCCGCGCAGGATTGGGAGCGCGCACGCATCCACGGCGGCGCGCTGCTGGATCAGTACAAGGACACCGACGTGGCCGCGCGGATCGAGCCGGGCTTCGCCGAGGTCCAGGCCAAGGGCGACGCCGCCCGCGACCTGCGCCGCATGCAGGGGCTGTGGCAGTACAACCAGATTCCTGTCGGCACCAAGGGAACGCAGTTCTCGGCGCAGATCTTCAGCAAGGCGCGCGTGGACGTGGACGGTAGCGGCCCCAAGCCGGTGCAACTGGTGTTCCGCGACCATCCGGAGTGGAAGCGCCACGCCTACCTGGTGCTGCAGGCCGGTGATTTCCGCTGCCCGCAGTGCAAGGTGCAGGTCAGCGTGGACGGCGGCAAGCCGATCGCGATGGCGGCCTGGCGGCCGAAGACCGACGAGGCCATCGCGATGTTCATCACCGACCAGAAGGCGCTGTGGAAGCTGGCGCGCAAGGCCAAGGTGATCAGCATTGAATTCCCGGTCAAGGCCGGCGGCACCCGCACGGCGGCGTTCGAGACCGGTGGCGTGGACACCCACCGCATGCCGAAGTGGTGGGAATGACCGGCGCAGCGCTGACGCCGGCAGCGCTGCCGCTGTCGGCGATGCATCACTGGGTGTTCGACATGGACGGCACGCTGACCGTGGCGGTGCACGATTTCGAACAGATCAAGCGTGCGCTGGCGATTCCGCTGGAGGAAGACATCCTCGCCCACCTGGCCGCGCTGCCGGCCGACCAAGCCGATGCCAAACACGCCTGGCTGCTTGCCCATGAGCGCGACCTGGCCGAGGGCGCACGCGCAGCACCCGGCGCGGTGGCGTTGGTCCGCGCGCTGCACGCCGCCGGCTGCCGACTGGGCATCCTCACCCGCAACGCGCGCGAACTGGCGCAGGTGACGCTGCAGGCGATCGGGCTGGCGGACGTGTTCGGCGCCGATGACATCGTCGGCCGCGACGAGGCCACGCCCAAGCCGTCGCCGGCGGGGCTGCAGTACTTCGTGCAACGCTGGCAGATCGACCCGCAGCGGGTGGTGATGGTCGGCGACCACCGTTTCGACCTGGAATGCGGCCGCGCCGCCGGCACCCGCACGCTGCTGGTGAATGCGCCGGACAACCCGTGGCCGGGCCTGGCATGTTGGCATCGCGCCGATTGTGGCGACGTGCTGGCGGAGTGGGCAGGGCAGGGGCCCTCGGCCTGATCGCTGGCCCCGGCGGAGCAGGCGCTGTGCCGGGTCGGCGATACCGGTCGGGTCGGATCCCGATCGACCGCCGTCATCACCGATCGGCGCGACCAACGCAGTGATCTGCGCCGCGGTAACGGCAGAAGCCGCCGTGATCCAACGTCATGCGTTCCAGCAGTGGCCAGCACGGTCGGCGGTCGGCGGTCGATCCGGAGCCGACCCTACCGCCGGGGACGGCGAGCGATTCACGGCGTCGTGGCAACGGAACCGCAAGCAGCCGGGCATGGCCCGACTCTACCCAGACACGTCCCGATCTACCGTCTGGTCAAGAGCCCCCTTGATGTTCAAGGGGGCGCGCCAACGGCGCGGGGATGAGGGGCCCGCGATTCGCCCTGGCGAATCGTGGACAGCGTTTGATCGCACCGCGATCAAACGTTCAGGGCGTAACCGAATTGCTGCTTGAACTGCTCGTTGAACTCATCAAAGGTGAAACGCTGGTTCTGCGTGCCCGGATGCTCGACCTTCAGCGCGCCCATCAGGTTGCCCATGCGGCCGATGGTCAGCCAGTCGTAGCCCTTTTCGATGCCGTAGATCAGGCCGGCGCGGAACGCGTCGCCACAGCCGGTCGGGTCGACCACGCGGCGCTCGTGCGCCGGCGGGATGTCGTAGGTCTTTTCGGGGGTGTGGATGACCGCGCCCTTCGGGCCTCGGGTGGTGATATAGGCCTTGACCCGGCTCACGATCGCCTTTTCGTCCCAGCCGGTGCGCTCCTGCAGCAGGTTGGACTCGTAGTCGTTGACCACCACGTAGTCGGCCTGCTCGATGAAGGTGCGCAGCTCCGGGCCGTTGAACAGCGGCATGGCCTGGCCGGGGTCGAAGATGAACGGGATGCCGGCGGCGAAGAATTCCTCGGAATTCTGGATCATGCCTTCGCGCCCGTCCGGGCCGACCAGGCCCAGGGTCACGCCCGGCACGTCTTTCACGTGGTTCTCGTAGGACCGCATCATCGCGCCCGGGTGGAAGGCGGTGATCTGGTTGTTGTCGTGGTCGGTGGTGATGAACGCCTGCGGGGTGAACAGCTCGTCGATCACCTTGACCCGGGCCAGGTCGATGCCCAACCCCTGGAAGTACTCCCGGTACGGGCCGAAGTCCGAGCCCACCGTGCCCATCGGGATCGGATCGCCGCCCAGCAGGTGCAGGTTGTAGGCGATGTTGCCTGCGCAACCCCCGAATTCACGACGCATGCGCGGCACCAGGAACGACACGTTCAGGATGTGCACCTTGTCCGGCAGGATGTGATTCTTGAACTGGTCCGGGAACACCATGATGGTGTCGAAGGCAAGAGAACCACAGATCAAAGCGGACATCGATTAAGGCCTATGCGGAAAGGAGTTTGAGGCCCGCCAGGCGGGCAACGAAACGGCGCCCTGCGGCGCCCTGCGGCGCAAAGGTTAACGGGTGAGGCGGCTTTGGGCCAGAACCGGGACTGTCCGGCGTCGGAAATTTTCGGCTGAATGGCCGTGAAGGCTGGCTTTGCACCAGATTTGTCCTTGCTCGCACACAGGGGGATTGCTAGGCTTGTCGGCCTCGAATTCTGCCCATTTTTTCGCCATCCCGCGTTGGGCGCGACACCCCTCAGGATCAACACCCAGATGTTCAAGAAACTGCGCGGCATGTTCTCCAATGACCTGTCCATCGACCTGGGCACGGCCAACACCCTCATCTATGTGCGTGGGCAGGGGATCGTGCTGAATGAGCCGTCCGTGGTCGCCGTGCGCCAGGACCGTGCCATTGGTGGCACCCGTTCCGTGGCTGCCGTGGGCGCCGAAGCCAAGCAGATGCTGGGCCGTACCCCGGGCCACATCACCACCATCCGCCCGATGAAGGACGGCGTCATCGCCGACTTCACCTACACCGAGGCGATGCTCAAGCACTTCATCAAGAAGGTGCACAAGTCGCGCTTCCTGCGCCCGAGCCCGCGCGTGCTGGTCTGCGTGCCGGCCGGCTCGACCCAGGTCGAGCGCCGCGCCATCAAGGAATCGGCCGAGGAGGCCGGTGCGCGTGATGTGTTCCTGATCGAAGAGCCCATGGCCGCCGCGATCGGCGCCGGCATGCCGGTGACCGAGGCGCGCGGTTCGATGGTCATCGACATCGGCGGCGGCACCACCGAAGTGGCGGTCATCTCGCTCAACGGCATCGTCTATTCGGCCTCGGTGCGCATCGGCGGCGACCGCTTCGACGAGTCGATCACCAACTACGTGCGCCGCAACCACGGCATGCTGATCGGTGAAGCCACCGCCGAGCGGATCAAGGTCGAGCTCGGCTGCGCCTACCCGCAGGCGGAAGTGATCGAGATGGAAATCTCCGGCCGCAACCTCGCCGAGGGCGTGCCGAAGATGATCAAGATCAACTCCAACGAGGTGCTGGAAGCCCTGCACGAGCCGCTGTCGGGCATCGTCAGCGCGGTCAAGCTGGCGCTCGAACAGACCCCGCCGGAACTGTGTGCCGACGTTGCCGAGCGCGGCATCGTGCTCACCGGTGGTGGCGCGCTGCTGCGCGACCTGGACCGCCTGATCTCCGAAGAGACCGGCCTGCACGTGCAGGTGGCCGACGATCCGCTGACCTGCGTGGCCCGTGGTGGCGGTCGTGCGCTGGAGCTGGTGGACATGCACGGCAACGAGTTCTTTGCGCCGGAGTAAGCGGCACCCGCTTTGTTCCATGGACGCGCCCCTGCGGCGTGATGCCCGCTGCGTGCCTGCCACGCCGGGCATCGCAGCGCCGGGGCGTTGTCGCATCCCCTTCCTGTCGTCCTCCAGTCGAAGCCAGTCGTGCCGCCCTACGCCGGTCCCCCCGTAGCCTCCCGTCAGGGCGATGCCGCCAGTCCACTGCGGCTGCTCGCCTACCTGGCCCTGGCCATCACCCTGATCGTGCTCGACGACCAGGCCGGCTGGCTGTCGCGTCTGCGCACCCAGGCCAACGTGCTGGTGCAGCCGGTGTGGGCGCTGGCCGGCTTGCCGGGCCGCCTGGGCACCCAGGTCAAGGACAACGCGGCCAGCCATGGCCAGCTGGTTGATGAAAACCGCGAGCTGCGCAACAAGCTGCTGATCGCCAACGCGCGCCTGACCCGCCTGCAGACCGCCGCGCTGGACAACGCGCAGCTGCGCGAACTGCTCAACGTGGCCGAGCGCAGCGGCCTGGACGTGCAACTGGCCCCGATCCTGGATATCGACCTGGACCCGGTGCGGCAACGCCTGGTGCTGGCCGCCGGCAGCCGCGACGGCGTGCACCTGGGCCAGGCGGTGATCGATGCCGGTGGCCTCATGGGCCAGGTGATCGCCACCACCGGCAGCAATGCCACCGTGCTGCTGCTGACCGACCCGGACCACGCGGTGCCGGTGACCGTGGCGCGCAACGGCGTGCGGCTGATCGTGTACGGGCGTGGGGACACCCTGGAACTGCGCGACATTCCGCTCAGCGCGGGGGTGGAAGTGGGCGATGAGATCGTCACCTCCGGCCTGGGCGGGCGTTTCCCGGCCGGCTTCCCGGTAGGCAAGATCACCGCGCTGCGGCCCGATGACACCCACGCGTTCCTGGTGGGGGAATTGAAGCCAGCCGCGCAGCTGGATCGCGGCCGCGATGTGTTGCTGCTGCGCCCGGGCGCGGCGATCCGGATTCCGCCGAACCTGCGGCTTCAAGGCGAAGCCGGTGGCCCTGCCACCACGCCGCTGCAGCAGGCGCCGACCGACGCCACCGCCGGCCCCGCGT